>QQUD01000461.1 GCA_008501785.1 Chloroflexota bacterium | reverse complement strand
AATAAAGTCAGCAAACCCTGCACAATCATGACCAGAAACGGCAATCAGTGTGGTGGTCGCTAATGTTTCACCCGTATCTGCCAAAATAATGCTGACATCTGTACCAACGACTCCTGTGACCAATACGTGTGTATTTCCCGCAACTGCCTGCCCTTCAAAATGTGTTGGGCAGTTCTCTGGTTGCGGGGTAAGGGTGCTAGTCGCTGGCCCTGTTGTTGGGGATGGTCCTGGGGTGGCGGTATGTGTTCCTGTAGATGTGGGTAAATTACCCGGTACCAGCGTGCCCGGTTTTAAAACGAGAGGCAGATAGTTTTTTTTATCACTTGTTTGCTCTTGTTGTTTATTCGCTTGTAGATTGCGACTAAAAGAAATGAGCAAACTCAAGGCAATGAGAAAGCACAGAAAGACGAATACTCTATTTTTTGTAATGATGTGATCTGGCATGGTATGACTCCCAAATTGTTTTTTAAAGCACAAGAACGAATTATATAACTAGTACCGTAACTTTCTAAAAATGTAGGGCGATTTGATAAATCGCCACTCTGGGCGAATTGCCAATTCACCCTACAAAATCATAAAGTTGAGGTACTAGAATACTTGCAAAGTATAATGAGAATAATGTGATCGTGTCAATTAAAATGTCTCAATTGCAATCGCCTGCAAACCTGTTTTGATATATTATCTCTTGACCTGTTATACATCCCACTCTGGAGAATAAAATATGACTGAACTGCACCCCGCTTTCGATTGGATTGAAGTCACGCGTCTGGCATTGGCTTCACGGATGATGGATGAGTTGGAGGAGAATGAGCTGACGCCCCAAGGATTGGTGACGTACCAATTCTCGGCGCGTGGCCATGAGTTAGGCCAATTGTTGATTAGCCAACTGCTAGATAAGCCGATGGATGCTGCGAGTGTTTATTACCGATCACGGCCGTTTCTCTTCGGCAGTGGTCTCACGCTCACAGAAGCATTTGCGTCAGACATGGCGAGAGTAGGCAGCTTAAGCGGTGGGCGTGATGTCGGTGTGGTATTTAGCATGGAGCGGCGCAAGGGAGCTGTTGTTTTGCCCAATGCTGCTGATGTTGGATCGCAGTTTACGCCTGCTGCCGGATATGCGCAGGCGATTCGTTATCATGTCGAATCATTGGGCAATCAAGCGGTGGATGGCAGCATTGCGGTTGCGTTTGGTGGGGATGGTTCGGTGGCATCGAATGGTTTTTGGTCAGCATTGACGATGGCAACGACGCTGAATTTGCCGCTGCTGTTTGTGATTGAAGATAATGCCTATGCTATTTCGGTGAAATCTCCAGCGCAAACGCCAGGAAGCAATATTGCGGCGAATTTGGCATCGTTTCAAAATCTGGCCATTTGGGATGGCAGCGGCACGGACCCTGTGGAAACGGCCGTTTTAACCCATAAAGCCATCTCTCACGTGCGTGCGGGCAAAGGCCCCGGCTTGCTGCGCTTGACCGTACCACGTCTCTCCGGTCATTCTAGTGTCGATAATCAGGCGTATAAAACTCCTGAAGAGCGTGAAGCAGAGTGGAAACGAGACCCCATTGCTGCATTAAAATCAGCTATTGTGCCGGATGTGCTTTCGGCCAAAGCGTGGGTCAATTTAGAAAACGAGGTCAAAGAATCTGTGTTGGCGGCAAAAAATGAAGCTGTGCAGCAGCCATATGCGGAGCCGGAAACGGCCGTTCACTACGTCCTGTCCGATCCTTCCCACCCACAAATTGTCGGTGGTGTGTTGGTGGATGGCCTTGCACTGCCCAAGGGTGAGGCTACTGTACAATCACCTGATCCGCGTCGTATCAACTTTGTTGAAGCGGTGCGGCGTACGCTGCAAGTTGAGTTAGCCGCCAACCCGCGCTGCCTGATTTTTGGCGAAGATGTGGGATACAAGGGTGGGGTCCATGCAGCATCGCTCGGGCTGCAAAAGCAGTTTGGCGATTTACGTGTGTTTGACACTAGCCTAAATGAAGAGGGAATTGTGGGACGTGCGGTAGGCATGGCAATGGCCGGATTGATGCCGGTTCCTGAAATTCAGTTTCGTAAATATGCAGACCCGGCAACGGAGCAGATTAATAATTTAGGAACGATTCGGTGGCGCACAAACGGCCGTTTTGCAGCCCCACTTGTGATTCGCATTCCCGGTGGCTATCGTAAAATTGGCGATCCCTGGCACAGCGTCACTAGTGAAGTAATTTTTGCACATCAACCAGGATTACTTTTTGCCTGCCCATCCAATGCTGAAGATGCGGTTGGCTTGCTGCGGACGGCGCTGCGTGGCAACGATCCGGTAATCTTTTTTGAACATCGGGCGATGCTGGATGCGGCATGGGCAAGACGGCCGTATCCTGGGGACGACTACATGCTGCCATTTGGCAAGGCCAACTTTGTCGCCCAAGGTGACGATTTAACGGTTGTTACCTGGGGTGCCATGGTAGAACGTTGTGAGCTTGCGGCAAAAGAGGTTGCAGGTGCTGTAGAAATTATTGATCTGCGAACGTTGGTTCCCTGGGACAAGGAAGCTGTGCTTACCTCCGTCCGCAAAAGTGCAAAATGTTTGGTTGTGCATGAAGATATTGGGCTTGGGGGATTTGGCGCTGAAATTGTAGCAACCGTTGCTGCCGCAGCGTTTTTGGATTTGGATGCGCCGGTTGAGCGGGTAACAGCACCTTCTGTGCCGGTACCATTTAGCACGAAATTGATGGATGGCGTTGTGCCGACGGTGGAGAAAATTAGAGCACGAATGGAAACGCTGTTAGCGTTTTAGAAATAATGAATTGTGAATGAGTTCTCTTTACTTCACAATTCATTATTTACAATTTACAATTCATTGTTTTCTTCTTTTGCTACGGGGAGCTGAATCGTAAACGTTGTTCCCTGGTCTGGGGTGCTGGAGACATGAATACGGCCGTTTAAGCCCTGAATATAAAATTGCGCCCAAAACAGGCCAAATCCCATGCCGTTTTTTCCCTTAGTAGACCACCCCATCTCAAAAATGTGGCGCAGATCATCTGGTTGAATGCCAACCCCGCTGTCCCGAATTTCAATTTGTATCAAGTCAGAATCTATATTTTTGCTGGTTAGCCAGATGTGCCGGTCCTGGCCTTTGGCACGAATCGCTTCAGCCGCATTTCGAATAATGACCCGGAACGCTTCCGTTAGCATGTCAGGGGCTGTCGAAACCATGTTCAAATCAGGTTGAAAATCGCGGTGAATTTGAATGCCACCCCCTGTTAAAATGCCTTCTTTTTTGTCTTTATGCAAAATTTCTGGGAAGACTTCTAGCAAACCACTGTTGAGACTTTCATTGACATTGACGGGGTTGTCACTAATTTGCTGCCACGGTTCGTGTAAGTTTTCAAGCAGCTTGTTGGCCTGATTTAGCCGTTCAAGAATAGCCGGACTATTGGCTAAAACCTCATCTTTTTGCTCTTGGGGGAAGTTTGTTACAACGGTGAGCATTTGCACAAATGTGTAAGCAGCGCTCATGTGATTCCCTAAAGCGTGGACTGATGCGGTGGCACTAACGGCTAATCGGCCAAACATTTTGGCAATCTCTTGCTGGCGTTTGGCTTCCAGATAAAGGCGGGCATTTCGAATGCCTGCTGCGGCTTGCTGTCCAAATGTGGTGAGCAAACTGACTTCCCATTCTGAAAAAGACTTGTTGCTAGAAGCAACAAAAAGATTGCCAACAACCTCGTCTTCCAAATAAAAAGGCACTGCAATCACTTGTTTAATGTTGAAAAGTCGCTGTGCAGTTTCAGATAGTGCTCTCCCGGCAATGGGACGAAATAGATCGTATAAAGAATTTGATGTAACATATTTTTGAGGACGGCCGTTTTTGCCACCCTTCACAGCTCGTACACTCAAATTATCTTTGTAATGGTCATCATCAAGGTAGACGGCCGATTTTGGTCCAATAAGCGTGATACCAGCTTTATCTTCTAACATCGACAAAACATTCGATGCGCCATTAAGCGAAAACGCACGGACTGGCAAGGCATTGCCATGTTCCAAGGTGGCGACCATCGCGCCTTTGTAGCCAAGGTCTTCTACGACTGCATCTACAATCGTTTGTAAAACCTCATCTTCATCAGTCATCTTAGACTGTAACTTGAGAATAACCTGTTCTAACACGCCCATAGCGTGCAGACGGCGCTGTAGTGCTTGTTGTAATGCGGGGGACGATTCTTGAAGTTTATTAGTTTTTTCAGACAACGATCTATTCCCTATTTTCATTTGTAACTCTTTGCCAGGACACTTTTCTAATGAAAGTATTCTAGCGAAAGATTATTGTTTTGTGAGGGAAAAGAGCGTGAAAAGATAATGGTTAGGGCACAATTGTACCCTAACCATTATCTTATTTTTGCAAAATGTGTGTGACGATAGTGGCGCCACTGCCGCCAATGTTCTGGGTCATAGCGGTTTTGATGTTTTCGAGTTGCGCTGCACCTGCATCCCCACGCAATTGAAGGGTTGCTTCAGCAAGCTGGTAGAGGCCGGTTGCGCCAACTGGATGCCCGCGTGCTTTGAGACCACCCATGGAGCAGATGGGAATACGGCCGTTTGGCAAAATATCCCCGTTTTGAGCTAGTTTTACACCTTCACCTCGTTCCGCAAACCCACACGCTTCCAACGAAAGTGCTGCCATAATTGTGAAGGCATCATGCAGTTCAAATAAATCAATGTCATCAGGACCCATGTTAGCCTGTTGGTAGGCTGCACTTGCTGAAAGCTCGGATGCTTTTAACCACAGCGGGTCTTCACGGTCATGAATAGCCAGCGTATCTGTGGCAGATGACGAGCCTATGATTTTGATGGCATCGGGAGCCTTTTCAGCCGAGACTAACAGCAAAGCTGCTGCGCCATCTCCAATGGGGGAGGCATCAAATAGACTGATCGGATCAGCTACCAGACGACCTTTTTGATAGGTATTCAATGTAATTGGTTTGCGGAACATGGCGTTTGGGTTTTTGGCCCCGTTTGCATGGGAATTGAGCGCAAATGGCGCAAAATCTTCTCGTGCATAGCCATATTCATGCAGGTAGCGGCGCATAATGAGCGCGTTTAAACCTACGAATGTGACGCCTTGATCGATTTCAAAGTCGGCATCGGCCGCAGTGGTCAAGGCGGCAGTGGTTTCTTTGAATGGCGTTTCTGTCATTTTTTCGACGCCAATGACGAGCACGGCGTCCAATTCACCGCTGGAAACGGCCAAAATGCCTTGCCGCATGGCGGACCCAGCAGAACCACAGGCGGCTTCCATTTTGACAGCTTCAGCACCTGATTGGCCGAGATAGTCTGCCACGAGTGAACCGAGGTGTCGTTGTTTATTAATTCGACCACTGGTCATATTGCCGACGTAGATGGCGTCTACTTTGTTTACGCCTGCGTCGGTCATGGCGGCGCGTCCGGCAGCGACAGCTAGCTCGCGAATGGAAAGTTCCCAATGTTCGCGAACGGCCGTTTGCCCCACGCCTAAAATTGCAACTTGTCGCATAGTCAACTCCTGTTGAATGATAGCAATTAGCTGGTAGCTATTAGCTTTCAGCTAGATACGATAAGTCTACGCAGTTTTGGTGTCAATTCCTATCAGGTTGGGAGGAAATTCCAAAAACCCTAAGGGTTTTCCGAAACCCTTAGGGTTTAAAAATCAACCTCAATCAACGAAGCAATCAACTCAATATCCAGTTCTGTTTGGTGAGCATCTGCAAATGCGGGCGCATTGCCAAACCAGTCAAGAACGGCCGTTTTCGCCACCCGCGTTGGTTTATCATGCAAGATTGCATCGTAGGAAGAGTAGGGCCAATCACGGAAATCACCGACAATGCCGTGCGTTTGCGGATTTTGGTGAATGTAGCGGATGAGCGTGCATAAATAACGGTCGTTGGTTACCGGTTTACGGCCAAACGGATTTTCAAATAAGCTGCCTGTTCGTTGGTAACGTTTGTTGAATGCCTTTGTGTAAGCGTTGCACAAATTACCGAATGCTTGGCTGGGTGTGGGGGGCTTTTTCCCCGAGACCCTAAGGGTTTCAGAAACCCTTAGGGTCTTTTCGTCACGAACATGCATGGCAAAGTGGAAATGGTTAGGCAGCAAGCAGTATGCATATGTGTCGGCATATGGGTGGAAATGTTTGATGTATAGCTTGAGGAAGTGTTGGTAATTTTCTTTACTGCGAAAGATTGTTTCACCGTTGTTTCCACGATTATAGATGTGGTAGGTTGTGTTGAAGTGAAGCGGTTCTGGTTTTGACATAGGTTAGTTTAGTTAGACCCTAAGGGTTTGGACAATATTTTCTTGAGTAATGGTTTACTAAAACCCTTAAGGTCTTGGTGAAGGGTGACGATCAGACCCTAAGGGTTTTAGGCAATATATTTTTGAATAATTGTTTGCTAAACCCTTAGGGTCTTGGTGAAAGGTGACGATCAGACCCTAAGGGTTTTAGGCAATATATTTTTGAATAATTGTTTGCTAAACCCTTAGGGTCTTAGCTTTGACCCTCCACAATCGCGATTTCGGCGGGGGTCAGGTCGTAGAGTTGGTAGACGAGTTGGTCGATTTGGCGGTCGGTGGCGGCGATTTGGCGCTGCAAGAGCGTCCGCTCATGCGCCGTCTGTGCGGCTGCCAGCCGTTTGTGTAGCTCCAACATTTGCCTTGTTTGCATTGCAACTTGTTGTTTTTCTTTTGAAGAATCTTCAAGGTTTACTACTGGAAAACCTGAAAGATATTGTCCAAAGAATCGTAGGTAGTTTTCATTCTTGCCTTCGAGACCTGCACATACTGTCACAAAATAGAATTTACCAAGCCGCGAGTTTAGTAGCCCAAGTAAAAACAAATCTGGAATCGGAATGAAGTATGTGGTATTGGAACTGTAAAACCCTTTTTCATCTAACGTGAATCGAGGCTCGGTAGCAATGTCAGGAAAAATTATTTTGGGATTGTCCATGTACTGTGAAAATTTGAATTGGGGTTGTTGTAATTCGTACCATTCTTGCCGAGTTGCACGTTTAACAAGACGATCTTTGAATGGTTTAAGGTGTGCTTCAACAGCAGGATAACGCTTGATATCTACACCATGAAATGTGTAGATTAGATACAAATCTTTTGGCTGTAGTTGATAACGTCTAACATCACGACCGTTTAGAAATGGTTTGATAATTTCATCCGCTTGAGGGTTCTCACTTAAAATATCATTTCGTATTTTGGCATTAATGACAAATGCTTTTGTAAGACCAGATACCACACCTCTACAAATATTTCCTGATGAATTTTTATCCAGTGATGGGTGTTCACCCTTCAATCGAGACATAAGAATTCGAACTTCTTCCTTGGCGAATGTCCAGACATCTTCTTCCAATGAGTTTTGTGCGACTTGGTATGAATGAATTTTTATTGCATCTTCTACAGTAACCGTATGGCTGTCAACTAAATTGAAAAGGTCAGGATTAAGAGGTGGTGTGTAATGAATTATATTAAGGTTATTCTTTGTAGTGTGAAGAACAATTGTACGGACTGTTGCTCCTTTAAAGACGGGTAAACCGGCAAAATCTACAACTTCACTAACTGAAGCATTTTGGCGCAAAAATTCTCGAAGCGGTTTACCATATTTTGCTTTCAAAAATTTGTTAGAAACAATCATGCCGAAATTTCCAGAAGTTCTTAACAGATTATGTGCTTTTTCTATGAAGTATGCGTACAAATCCGAACGCTCATCATGAGATTTATAATTTGTTCGTAGATAATTTTTCCAATCCTTAAAAAATTCCATGCGAATGTATGGCGGGTTCCCAATCACCGCGTCAAAGCCGCCCCAGGGCACAATCGTCGGAAATGCCGCATCCCAGTCAAACACATTGATGCGGTACATCTCCTCCTCATCCACAATCCCCAGGCTCATTTGCCCATCGTAAAAATCTGGCCCAATCAGCGAATTGCCGCACTGAATGTTGGCGCTCAGGTCAGGCAGCACCCGCTCCGGCAGCAGCGAAAGCTGGGTGCCCATCGTTTGCTCATTCTCGCCCTCCATCACCTTCAGCAGCAGGCTCAGCTTCGTCACCTCCACCGCCTGCTGGTCAATGTCCACGCCATAAATATTGTTCAGCAAAATGCGCTTCCGTTCGCCAATCGTCAGCCGCCATTCACCGCTGCCGTTTTGCATCAGCGCCGGTTCCTTGCCCCGCGCCCAGCGCTCCGGCTCCTGCACATATTCGTTCAAGTGCCAATCGAGCAAAAACTGGTACGCGCCAATCAAAAAGCTGCCCGAACCACACGCCGGGTCTAAAATGCGCAGCTTGCTGACTGCGCCTGCCTTTCCCGGCTTTTTGCCTTCCACCAATTTGCCCACCGTCTGCTGCACAATGTAGTCGACAATATAAGTCGGCGTGTAAAAGACACCGCCCGCCTTTTTCACCTCCGGCTTTTCTTCAACCTTCGCCTGTCCTTTGGGTGTGAGCCGGATTACCTTGCCCAAAAACTGCTCGTACACCTGTCCCAAAATATCGGCCGGAATCACGTCGAACTGGTACGGGCTGTCTGGGTAGTAGAGCCGCTTGATGATGCTGCGCAGCGGCTTGTCGTCAAGTGCCAGGTCCAGCGTAAAGGTGTCCAGCGACGCCTCATCTCGCCCGCGCTCTGTTTTGAAGTGAAACAGTCCGGAGTTGTATTTGGCGTCTGCCTGCCGGAACAGGTAGGTTAAGTTTTGGTACACATTGGCTTTACCGGCGCGGTCGCGCAGGCGGCCATACGGCTCAATGCCCCGGTCCTCGGCAATGCGCAAAAAGATGAGGCGGTCGATAGTGCGCTGTACGGCGTGGTTCAGGCTGCGCGTTTTGATGCCGGGATTGCGCAGCGCAATGTTTCGCGCCAGTTCATCGCGCCATACCGAAATTTCGGCGAGGAAGGCGTCGTCTACTTCAGCCGTGCCGCGCTTCTTTTTGCTAGACTGGATAAATTTATCAAACGCGCCCTGCATAATCGCCTGTGGTGAAAACAGCTCCATCAGTTCGTCCCATTTGTCGGCGTAGTCGCGGAATGTGAAGTACATGATGCGGGCATGGCTGGCTTTGTCGGTTTTGTTGGGCTTGTCGCGGCAGTCGTACACGGCAAGCTCTTCGAAGTCGGTGAGTATGCTCAGGGGCAGCTTGGCGCTCCACGCATAGCGGCGCACCTGAAAGGCGGGCGCAATGTCTTGTTTGATGTTCACAGATGGCTTTTTGGCTTCCACAAACAATTTGCGCTGGCCGCCAATGCGCAGCGAGTAGTCGGGTGCTTTGGTGGAGCCGCCGACTTTGATGGCGTCTTCATGCACCACATCTTTGTACTGTTCGGCATACCCTTTGGTGTTGTCTACGTCCCAGCCCAGCAGCTTGAGAAAGGGATCGATGAATTCGCGGCGTACCTGGGTTTCGTTGTAGTGACCGGAGCGGTAGTCGTCGAGGTTGCGTTCGAAGCGGTTGATGAGGGTGGTGAGTTCGGTTGGGGCTGGCATTGGCGCGATCCTTTTTTTCTTACACCCTAAGGGTTTCGGAAAACCCTTAGGGTGTGGGTTTGTTAGTTGGCAAGAGGATGGTATTTTAGCAGAAGGTTTTGGGGGGGCAATACTAAAGACCCTAAGGGTTGAAGAAAACCCTTAGGGTCTGGGGAGGGTTATTTTACAAATACGCCTTGTACGCGACCGGGGCCGACGGAGGCGTAGGTGATTGGCACACCTAAGCTTTTTGAGACGTAGGCGATGTATTTTTGGGCATTTTCGGGTAGGTCAGACATCTCTCGTGCGCTCATGATGTCTTCTTCCCAGCCTGGGAGCGTTTCGTAGATGGGTTTACACAGTGCGAGTTTGTCCAGGTTGGTGGGGAAGTGATCGACGCGTTTGCCGTTCATTTCGTAGGCAATGCAGACGTTGATGTAGGGCAAACCGCTGAGGATGTCTAGTTTAGTGAGCATGATTTCAGTGAGGCCATTGATGCGCAAAGAGTGGCGCAGCATGACCAGATCGAGCCAGCCAACCCGGCGTGGGCGGCCGGTGGTGGTGCCAAATTCATCCCACGGTTTGTCACCCGTGCCGCGCAAGCGTACCGCCATCTCGTCATCCAATTCGCACGGGAATGGACCACTGCCTACGCGGCTGGTAAATGCTTTGGCAATGCCGATGATGCGGTCGATGTGTTTTGGCCCCACGCCAAGTCCGGTAATCACGCCGCCAACAGTGGGGGAGGAACTGGTGACGAAGGGGTAGGTGCCATGATCGATGTCGAGCAAGGTGCCTTGTGCGCCTTCTGCGAGAACGGTGACATTGTTTTTGAGTGCTTCATCGAGGAAAACGGGTCCGTCTACCAAATGAGGGGCAAGGCGTTTAGCATAGCCAGCGAATTCGGCAGCAATGGCATCGGCATCGAGGGGGTCGGTGTTGAAAACGGCCGTTAACACCCGATTCTTAGCTTCCACATGCTGCTGAATGGCGTCGGCCAACGCTTCTGGTTCAGCAAAAAGCTCAGCACGAAGTCCACTGCGTTTTGTTTTGTCGGTGTAGGCGGGGCCAATACCGCGCTGTGTTGTGCCGATTGCACCTTCACCACGTTCAGCTTCATGCGCTTTGTCCATGGCAATATGTGCTGGCGTGATTAAGTGTGTATTTAAGCTGATCTTGAGCCGTTTGGGTGACACATCGACACCTCTTGCAGCCAGTCCATCCATCTCACGAATCAGCACCTTTGGATTAAGAACGACGCCATTTCCAATTAAACAAGACACATTTTTATGCACGATTCCAGATGGAATCAAATGTAATTTGAAAACTTCGTCGCCAACGGTGACGGTATGGCCTGCGTTATCGCCGCCGCTAAAACGGCCGACCATTCCCGTTTCTGCAGCGAGCATGTCGGTGATACGGCCTTTCCCTTCATCGCCCCATTGGGCACCAAGAATAATATTGATTGACATTTATACTTCCTCCTGTTGAGCTTTTTACTCAAACCTTTGTGACTTTAGGTGCGACGCACTTTAAACGATATTTTGCTTTGGCAAAATTTTTTTAAGTGCGCTGCACCTGCGAATTTTTTGATTGTGCAATTTTTGCGGCAGGCAGGATGACATTCTGAAATGTGATTTTTCTCATTCGAATTATTTTCCTGTTGTCTGATAAATAGGTGGGTTGTATTGCATATTGCTTTTGTGGAAAAGCAATTTGTGTGGACTGACTGAATTAAAAAATGTCGATTTCGTTACGTTAATAATGCACATTAACAAGTGTGCCCATCGATGCCCAATTGTATAACCAACCGGCATCTGTTGGATGTACATTGACACAGCCGTGACTCATGGGTGTGCCAAAATTATTATGCCAGTAAGCGCCGTGAATGGCGTAGTCTTCAAAAAAGTACATGACGTAAGGGACGTTTTCCAGGTAATAATCGTACCCAAGCAGTGCGCCGTTCATGGTTTGGCTTTCGTAGCGCAGCCAAATGCGGAATTGGCCGGTGACGGTTGGGTATTCCCAGGTGCCGCTGGAGACGAGGGCGTTGAAAACGGCCGTATCTCCCTCATAAGCAATAACTGTTTGTGTGGTTAAGTTGACATCAATCCAGCGCTCATTGTTACTGACGCCAAACGGTCGTTCGCCCGCATTGTAATCTGGACTGATGAAGGTGGGTTGGATGGTTGGTGTGGGTGTGGGTGTGGGGGAAGGTGTTGGGGTGACAGTCCAGGTGGCACGTGATTGGCTGTGTTGGCTAATGTTTTTGGCAGCGATTTGGATCGGTGTTGGGGTTGTGGTGGGAACGGCCGTTTCTTCTACAAC
>QQUD01000697.1 GCA_008501785.1 Chloroflexota bacterium | reverse complement strand
CAACAAATCATAGGCAGTGAGCTGGTCCTCATTTTCAAACCCTTCGCGCACATACCGTTTTTGTTCTTCATCCAGCGATTCATACAAATCAAGCAGCTTGCCAAAGGTTTCTTCAATCGTCACCCGTTCCGTTTCCCGGTTGTATTCTTCGATGATTTGTTGGTACCGTTCGTAATAATCAATGCGGGTAGGGTTTTGCTGCACCATGCGTTGCAGCATCATTTCAATCTTTTGTTTGATGTCGCGCACGGCCGTATTCTTCAGCTTTACCCGCTCAAATTCCTGACGCAGCCGGTCAAAATCAATTTGACTGATGTCGTAGACCCTTGGTTCACCAACGCTGTTTTCGGTGGAAATTACCTTAATTGTGGCATCAACTTCTGTTTGAATATCCCGCAGCACGTCGATCAAATCGGTGGGGTCATTTTCCGATTGTTTCAGCTTTTTGTAAATGCTGTTGATGGCATCAGCTTGTGATTTTGTTTTGTTTAACCCACGATAACCTGTAAGCGATTTACGCATTTTTAGCATTTCCCGCACCAGCACTTCAAATTTAGCGCGGGTTTCATCATTGCGACTGACGGCATTAACGGCCGTTAATATCTCCATATTCTCATCAAATCCACGCGCATCCAGCAAGCTGTCCAGCGCATAACCAACTTCAGCCAGGTAATCAATGCAGGCTTGCAAATCAGCTTTGTACTTGTCCACAAATTCTTTGGGTGGATGAGTGGGGTCTACTTTTTTACCGGGTTGGCCGCCCGTTTGGCGGGATGCATAGGTGGCTAATGCACGGCGTAAACTTTTCAAAATGCCGTTGTAATCGACAATCCAGCCGTTTGCTTTGCCATCATGCACCCGATTGGCGCGGGCGATGGCTTGCATCAAGGTGTGGCTGCGCATTGGTTTGTCAATGTACAGGGTGGCTAATGATTCTACGTCAAAGCCGGTCAGCCACATGGCACACACAATCGCTACGCGGAAAGGATGGTTGTCGGCTTTGAATTCATCTTCTAAGTGGGGACGATTGTTGAGAATGCCACGCACGTGCATAATGTCGTCTAACATGCCCCACTTATCAAAAACGGCCGTTTCCTCCGCCGACTTACTAATCACCACAATCCGTTCCGTTGCTTCCAGCCACTTCAATTTGCGCTGCTGATCCGTTTCATCCTGGTAATCTGTGGCTCGTTTCACCAGCCGTTTTTGAGCTTTAGTCGCCTTTTCCCACGCCACATCAATTTGGTTGGCTAACCGCACGCAGGTGAGCTTATCCAGACAAATAATCATCGCTTTGCCGGTTTCCCATCGTTCGCTGTAATGGGCTACAAAATCGGCCGCCACTTTTTCCAGCCGCTCTTTGCTGGTGACAATGGGATAGTCGTTGCCCAATGCCCGATGTACCCGCTCTTCTACGTCAGGATCAAGGGCGTGGTCTTCAATGATGTCGGCAATGCGCTGGTTCAAATCCTCTTTCAGGATTTGCAGCTTTTCGCCACGATTGTCGTAGATGAGCGGCACGGTGGCGTTGTCTTCAACCGCCCGTTTGAAATCGTAGGTAGAGACGTAATCCCCAAAAATCGCTTTGGTCAGTTCGGTGTCATCATCCCCAATTAAGGGGGTGCCGGTAAAACCCATGTAGGCAGCATTGGGCAGGGCAAAGCGCATGTTGTGGGCAAAGAGGCCTTGCTGGGTGCGGTGGGCTTCATCGGAAAAGACAACGACATTAGCCCGGTCGGAGTACATTTGATCTGTTTGGTTGAACTTTTGAATGAGGCTGAACACATAGCGCGGGTTGCCTTGCAGCAGCGATTTCAGATGACCGCCGCTGGTGGCCCGCACTTCTTCTTTTTCGCTGACCGCCCCCACGCCTAAAAAGGTTTTGTAAATCTGGTCGTCTAAATCTTCGCGGTCGGTGAGGACTAAAAAGGTGAAGTTGCCGGTCAGCTTACGGTGGATTTTTTCAGCCAGGAACGCCATTGAATAGGATTTGCCGCTGCCTTGTGTGTGCCAAAAAACGCCCAGCTTGCCGTCGCGCACGTTCCGATCTTTGGCGGCCGTAAATGCCCGATTCACGCCTAAAAATTGGTGGTTGCGGGCTAATATTTTGCGAGTGTTGGTTAGTTCCAACCTCCCGGAGGTTCGGAACCTCCGGGAGGTTTCGTCGCCACTAATCGGTTTACTATCATCGAAGAGAATGAAGTTTTCAAACAGGTCCATGAAATTGGTTTTGTGCAACATGCCGCGCAGCATCGTTTCAAAATCGACACGACCCGCTTCCTCTTCTTCCAGCCGCTTCCATTCGTTGAAGTAGGCATAGGGGCTGGTGAAGGTGCCAACCAACCCTTGATCGCCGTTGCCCAACATGACAAAGGCGTTGTGGTGAAACAGTTCCGGTATCTGCACTTGGTAGCGGACAAAGTTTTCGTTGTATGCTTTTTTCAGGCTTTTGTGGAATCGCTTTAGCTCTACAAACAGCAGGGGAATGCCGTTGACGTAGCCCATCACATCGGGACGAATACGGCCGTACATGCCTGTATTCAGCCACAGTTCCCGAATGGCCAGGAAATGGTTGTTGGTGGGGTTGTCAAAGTCAAAGACGCGCAGGCGGGCGGTTTCTTCGGGATTGTCGGGCGTGCGGTAGATGACCTGGACGCCTTCGCGCAGCAGCTTGTATTTTTCACGGTTGATTTGAATCAGGGTTTGGGCGGTGTTGAATTGGGTGAGTTGGGTGATCGCATCCTGGTAAACAGGGTCGGGCAAACCAGGATTGAGCTTGCGCAGGGCTTGGTCCAGATAGCGGGTGAGAACAACTTCTTGTTGACTGTGCCGTCCGAAGGTGCCGTTTGTGCCCAATGTTTCATCATTCCAGGCCAGGACTGTTTCCCAGCCCAATTCATCCCGCATAAAGTCAGACATTTTAGCCTGCACAAACACATCGTCAGAATAGCGTTTACCACTCATAACATTTTCCGAACCTCCCGGAGTGTCAGAAC
>QQUD01000837.1 GCA_008501785.1 Chloroflexota bacterium | reverse complement strand
CAACTCCTTATCAACCACATTCCGCAGTGGCTGCTGCTGGCCGTAGCGCGCCATATTGTCAAGCAAAATGGTTAAGGCGCGTTCATTGTAGCGGGGATTTGCGCCAGAATAATGAGACGTGATAAACAGATTATCTAACGCCCAAAACGGCGAATCCTGCGGCAGTGGCTCCTGCTCAAACACATCCAGCGCCGCACCGGCAATCGTTTCGTTTTGCAGTGCAGGCAGTAGGTAGGTTTCATCAACCAGTTCACCCCGACCAATATTGGACAGAAACGCAGAGGCTTTCATAGCCGCAAACGCTTGCTCGCCGATCATGTGGCGCGTTGCTTTTGTGAGTGGTGCGGTTAGCACCACAAAATCAGCCAATGGCAGCACATCAAGCAGTTGAGCAGATGACACCATTTGGTCAACGTAGGGAGACGCTTTGTCAGGATTGTGACGTATGCCAATGACATGCATGTCAAACGCTTTGGCTAACTTGGCAGTTCGTTCGCCAATCGCACCCACACCAATGACCAGCATCGTTTTATCAGCCAGTTCAAAGAGGTTTTTCGTCGAGAAGGCAAAGGGGATGTGTTCGTATGAATCTGTTGGGCGTTTGATATTGGCCCAGGTGTGCTCTTTTTGAGCAGCAACAGCGTTTGCAAAGTTGCGACCAAAGTGCAGCAGCATCCCTAAAATGTGTTCGCTAATGGGGATGGCGTGAATGCCTGCGACGTTGGTGAGGGTAAACGGCCGTTTCACCAATTCAGGATACCGCATCAACCAATTCGCCCCCGCACCCCACTGCTGTGCCCACTTCAAATTCGGCATATCCAGCAGCCCCTTTGGGCGCACTTCTCCGGCAATCACCTCAATCTCAGAGGCCATTTCTTTGATGGCATTCTTGTCATCCGTGTGTACAAAGTCGAGGCCGCTTGGCACATGTTCTTTAATTTCTGCGACTTGGGCTTGTGTCAGCCTTTTATCATCAAACGAGAGTAGAAAAATTGACATTTTACGCCTCAATTATTTCGGTTTGGGGAGCCTTTTTAAACACAGCAATGAGGATGGGGAACACAAGTAAATTGATGAGTGCCACCAGACGGAACACGTTGATGAAGCCGATATTATCGGTTAAACCAGTGGCAATGCCATCCCCGAGGGCTTGGCCGATGTTGGAAACGGCCATGCTGATTGCAAACATCGATCCAGCAATGCGGACATCGGTGCGGCTCATTGCCAGCACCATGTACAGGGTCCAGTGCAGCCCCAAGGTTATGCCCCAAAAGATGGCTAAGACGAGAACGGCCGTTACCGACCCCGCCATACTAAACAAAATCCCACCAACCGAAATCATCCCAGCGACGATAAATGCTGTCGAGCGCCGCCCAAACCGTCCAATTAGCCAACTTGTGCCAAACGCCCCCGCCACCATGCCGATTCCTTTCAACGAACCATACGTTCCGATTTGGGTTTCGACTGCATTCAACATATCACTCATGTAAAACGTGACAATACCTTCAATGCTCTGATACATCACCCACGACACAATGCCATACAGCGCAAAAATCAGGTAGGATGGTTTGCCCAACGCCTTAAATGCACCCCATTCAAAACCACTTTCACCTGACCGGTTGCGTGGCGGTTCCTGCACCTGTAGCACCCAAAACAGTGGCAGCATCATCAATACCGCAATGATGATAAACACCCACAAATACCCTAACCATGTTGCAATCCACCCAATCAAAAAAGACATCACAATGATGCCACTGGCGCGACCACTGGTCATCACACTTTGCACACGCCCTTGTTCGTCAACCGGTGTAATGTCAACTGCCAACGCATCTGCCGTTGTATCAAACAACGCTACTGCAAAAGAGGCCAGCACTATCAAACTGAGAAACAGCGGATAATTTGCGCCAGGATCAATAAAACCAGCAGTCAAAATGCCCAACATGCTCACAATCAGAGCAATCACAATGTAAGGTAGCCGATGTCCACGACCAAATAAATTCACCCGGTCACTCAACATGCCGTAAAAAATCTTGAAAATAAACGGCACAAGCAGCAGCGTAAACAGCAGGCCAATCAGATCGGCATCAATGTCAAAGCCGTTCAGATATGGTTTGGCAAAATTGCCCGTAAAAGCAACAATGATACCCTGCACAAAGTACAGCATACCGAACATGGTTAAGCGAAAAGAGCGTGATTTGTCGGTGATCATCAAATTTTCTCCTGTGACTGGGGGATAAATCAAAGTTATTGTAACAGGGGAACTTTATTTGCAAAGGAAAACCCATTTTTTGACGATTAACTGAATTTCATCTAAGATAGCTGGTCCTCTTTTATTGCTAGTGTTCCGACCAACAAATATTGACGGGTAATACATCTAAACGGAACACTTAAACTGAAACCATTTGCGCACGTTTTATCCGTCAAAAGATATTGGTTTCAGTACCAGGGCCATTAATCACATTTGTGTTTTTGGAGGGATGGCAATGAGGGACATCGCAAAACCATTTGCTTTTTGGTTAACGCCCGAGCAAACCAGTCATGAGAAACTTTCTCAATTCGTAAATTCACTTGCTGCTAGGTATCAATCCCCACCATTTGAACCACATCTGACACTGTATTTTGGAACATATTTGATTCCAAATACGCCATTAGACATTGCGCAAGCGTTGTCTCTAAAAACTGGACCTATTTCAGTACAAGTGGAACGCCTCAAACAAACCGATTTCATTTTTAAATCACTATTTCTCCAATTTGCACCCCATTTGCAATTGACCAACATGGTTGAAACCGTTTCACAACGGCTGCAAGCCCCTTTGGATTTTCAGCTTGATCCACATCTGAGCCTGATGTATGCAGACCTAAGTGAGCATCAAAAACAGGCAATTATTGATGATTTAACACTAGATTTCAACACAATTATTTTTGATTCGCTCAAATTTGTAACCCCTAACCCAGTCTCCCAAGATTGGGGTGATATTGCCGGTTGGCAAATAGAAGGTGAATGGAAACTAACAGGAGGCGCGATGGATTGATTTTGACAATTTTAAAACGGAAAATAAATTTTTAAATTCTGATCTTTTCAAGGAGAGAGATAGATGAGTCAAAAAAAATACTTTTGGTTACTTTCAATGCTACTCGTGTTGGCAATGGTGTTAGCTGCTTGCGGTGGGGGCGCTGCTGATACAACCGAAGAAACAACAACCGAAGAAACCACAGCCGACGTTACAGAAGCAGAAGCTGAACCTGTCGCTGAAGAACCGGTAGAAGAAATGGCTGAACCAGTCACCATCGAAATTTTCTATCCGGTAGCTGTTGATGCACCAATCGCGGCTATTCTAGATGGCTACGTGGCAGAATTCGAAGCGGCTAATCCCAATATTAATGTCGAACCTGTTTTCTCAGGTGGATATGGTGATGTGAAAACAGCCATTCAAACCACCATCGAAGGTGGCGGCCAACCACCCGCGTTAGGCTTGATGTTGGCAGCAGACCTGTACGACCTCGTCAATTCCGGGTACATTGCGCCATTAGACGATTACGTTGCCAATACCGAAGGTGGCGATGCAATGATTGCCGATTTTTATCCCGCATTCATGGCAAATTCCAACTTTGATGGACAGCTATGGGGCGTTCCTTTCCAACGTAGTGCCGTTTTACTTTACTACAATAAGGACATGTTTGCAGATGCTGGGTTAGAAGCACCAACAAGTTGGCAAGAATTGGCTGATGCAGCCCAAGCCTTAACTATTCAGGATGGTGACGAAGCATCGCAATGGGGCATGCAATGGCCCTCCGGTTGGCCATACTGGACATTCCAACCATTGGCAATTTCCAGTGGTCAAAACATCGTTGGCGACAGTGATGTTGAGGTCTTCTTTGACAATCCTGACGTGATTGACGCGGTTCAGTTCTACATTGATTTGGCTGAGGTTTATGGTGCAATGCCAGCAGGTGTTCAGGGTGTTTGGGGAACTGCTCCTACAGATTTTTCTAGTGGACAAACCGCAATGATCTTGCACTCAAGCGGTAGTCTGCCCGGAATCCTAGAACAGGCTGACTTTGAAGTGGGCGTAATGGCCTTCCCCAACAAAGGTGGCGGCGGTTATTCAACAGTTGTCGGTGGTGGCAACCTCTACATCATGGATGGTGCGCCAGATGAGCAAAAGGCAGCCGCCTGGGAATTTATCAAATTCTTGGCAGATGCTGAACGCACGGCCGATTTCAGTGTGCAAACTGGTTATATTGCTGCTCGCCAAAGCGCATTCGAAACAGACACCATGCAAAACCACATTGCCGAGGTTCCTCAGGCAGGGGAAGCGCGTGATGTTTTGCAATATGCTGGCTCCGAATTCACCGTGCAAAATCTGGGCGAAGTACGCTCCATTTTCCACGATTATTTGCAGCAAGCCTACAACGGCGAACTCAGCGCCGCAGCAGCCATGGCATCAGCTCAAAGCGAGTCAGATGCTGCTCTTGATGCATTCCGTTAAGCCGATTAACTAAAAAATAATGGTGTGTTGTTTCACTTGTGAAACAACACACCATTTTCCCAATTCGTTTTGGAGTGAAACATATGGCATCAACAACGCTGCCTGCTGGTCAGCAGCGGGGCAAGATTCTGCCCTATTTGCTCATTTTTCCCACGGTTTTGTTTGTGGCGCTTTTTACGGCCTGGCCGACTTTGTTGGCAATTTACCAAAGTTTCTTTCGTCAACGCCTCAACATTGCCCGGTTTCGCGATCCCACGTTTGTAGGTCTCGAAAATTACGTCGATTTATTTACAGATGACCGTTTTTTACGCATCCTGTCGAATACATTTGTCTATGTGTTGGGAACAGTTCCCATTAGCATGTTGCTGGCCTTTATTTTTGCATTATTGCTCAACCGCAAAATGCGCGGAATCGGGTTTGCTCGGCTGGGCTTTTTCTATCCAACCATTTTGCCGCTTGTGAGTGCGGCCACAATTTGGATGTTCTTTTTTACGCCTGATTATGGCTTGCTAAACTCCACGTTGCGCATCTTTGGATACTCTGGCGCGGAAAATTGGACAGGGAATCCCAATCTTGCCTTGTTGGCTGTCATGCTGGTTATTATGTGGAAAAACTCTGGCTTTTATATGATTTTTTATCTGGCCGGTTTGCAGAGTATGCCAACTGATGTATTTGAAGCCGCCGCCATTGATGGTGCCAATAGCTGGCAAATGTTGTGGCGCATTGCCTTTCCGCTGCTGCGGCGCACGACCCTGTTTATTACGACCATTGCATTTATTGGCGCTTTTCGGGAAGTGGACCATATTTTTGTGTTAACACAGGGTGGCCCCAGCCGTGCCAGTTCGGTGCTGTTATTCCATTTATGGCAGGTGCGGTTTGAAAATCAGGATGTGGGACAGGCTTCAGCGATCACGGTGATTTTAATTGTGATTCTCTTGCTCTTTACCGTCACAAATTTTGTGTTATCTGAGCGCAAGGAGGCAGATTAATGTTTGACGTGATTCCATCAAAAAACATGTGGTCGCGATTGGGGCAGAAAACATTGAATCTGTTCACGATTTTTATTGCTGTTTTATGGTCTGCACCCTTGTTGTGGGCAGTTGTGGCTTCCATTCGTCCAGCAAGTAATCCGATTGGTCAAGGGGATGTGTGGTTTAGCTTTCCGCTGACTGTGGAGAGCTATTTAAAGGCGTGGTCGTTGGCACGTTTTGATCTTTATTTTTTAAATACGATTATTATTGTGTTAACGATTATTGGGGTGCAGTTAGTTACCACGACGCTGGCTGCGTTTGCATTTACGAATTATGAGTTTGGCGGTCAGCGAGTCGTTTTCTTTTTTATTTTGCTGCAATTAATGATTCCAACGACGGCGTTGTTGGCCCCCAATTTTTCGACGATTCGCCAACTGGGGCTTTTTGATACGCGTTTGGCGGTAGCGATCCCGTATTTTGGCTCGGCGTTTGGCACGTTTTTGATGCGACAGGCATTTAAAGCCGTGCCGCGTGATTTGGTTGATGCGGGTGTGATGGACGGGTGTAACTGGTGGCAACTGTTACGGAATGTTTATTTGCCGCCTTCGGTGCCTACGATGATTGCGTTTGGCCTGTCGTCGGTGAGTTTCCATTGGAATGCATTTTTGTGGCCGATTATTATTACGAATAGTGACACAAGTCGGCCGTTAACGGCCGGTTTGGTGCGGTTTACGCAGTTGGGCGAAATCGGCGCACAATGGTCGCTGCTGTCGGCGGCGACGCTGATGGTGATTGCGCCGCTGTTTATTGCGTTCTTGCTGTTCCAACGGAGATTTATTCAAAGCTTTATGCACTCTGGGATTAAGTAAAATCAGTCCCGGTAACGACCGGAGCTTTTTAGAAAAAGTTTTTTTGATATTTTTAAACGCAGATTAAGCAGATTTAGGACGCAGATTAAGAAGATTTTTCAGGTTTTTCTGTAATGGTCAATGGTTAGTCAAAGCACATTGTCTATGATTGTCATGCCTGCGAAGGCAGGCATCCATCTTTGAGGAATGGATTCCCGTCTGCGCAGGAATGACAGACAATTTAAGTAACTTCTGACTATTACAATTTTTCAGGGTTTTCTCTTAAATCTGTGCAATCTGCGTTGCAATCTGTGTCATCTGCGTTTAAATTTCTCCAATAATTTTTTAAGCGACTTCCAACGCTTCAGGATTGAAATAGGTAAAGCTTGTTGGCCGTTCACATTTTCCATTGAAGGTGAGTGTGACGGCTGCGGCATGGCCCGGAAAGTCATCGGCCAGTCCGACTTTTGTAAGCTGTTTTCGTCCTGTAATTGAGGGGGGGCTGTTGCTAGCCCACAGGACGGCAAAAGCAAATGGGTCGGCGTGGGTGACGGCGACGATGTGCTGGCCTTCGTGACGTTTGCGTGTGCGCTTGATGAAGCGTGCGATGCGGTTGGTGATGTCGATGGGTTGTTCGTATGTGGCTGGTGTGCCGGTGTAGACATCCCAGTTTTTGGCATCTAGGGTTTGCTGAGACTGACCGTCGTAGGGGGTGTAGGCTTCGTTGAGCAGTTGGGAGATGTGCAGGGGGTGGGGATGAACGGCCGTTACCGCCTTCGCCGTTTGCCTTGCCCGCAGCATTGGACTACTGTAAACGGCCGTTATGCATTCACCCCGCAAATAATCAGCCGTCATTGCTGCTTGTTTTCGCCCTGTGTCACTTAGCCGGAATCGGGGAAAACGGCCGTAATAAATTTTATTTGGATTATGCACTTCGCCATGTCTTATAAATGTGATCTTTGTTATCATGATTGTTTGTGATGGTGTGGGCGATTTTGAATATTTACAAATATATGATGTGTTGGCTTGCATCCCAAAATGAATTTTGGGTCTGCTGGATCAAACATGTTTATGAACGTTAAGAAAATAAAACGGTAATAGGGAACTTGTCATTCCCGCGCAGGCGGGAATCCATGACGTAGTCGAGTAGATTCCCGCCTGCGCGGGAATGACAGGGCCACATTTTGTAGTTTTCTATTACCTGATTATTTATTTAACTTCCATAAACATGTTTCCAGAACTTAGACATCGAATTCATTCGATGTCGTTATGCCAACACGAATTTGCAAAGCCTCAGTAACCGCCCACGATGTTTAATTATTCGTCTGTCACACAGCCTTCAGAAGCTGATTTTACATTTTTGATGTATTTATAAAGTGTGCCGCGTGTTGCTTTGTAGGGCGGCATCGTCCACGCGTCGCGGCGGGCGGCCATTTCTTCATCGCTGATGTGTACATCGAGCGTGTTGTTGTCCGCGTCGATTGTGATTTTATCGCCATCTTTTACCAGCGCCAGTGGACCGCCTTCTTGTGCTTCGGGGGTGATATGCCCGACGATGAAGCCGTGTGAGCCGCCGGAAAAACGGCCGTCAGTCATCAACGCTACATCCTTGCCCAAACCAGCACCCATAATCGCGCTCGTTGGCGTCAACATTTCCGGCATCCCTGGACCACCCTTCGGTCCTTCGTAGCGAATAATCACCACATCGCCTTTGTTGATTTCTTTACGTTCCAGCGCAGCCAGCATCTCTTCTTCACTGTCAAACACGTTAGCTGTGCCTGCAAAGACCAGCCCTTCTTTGCCGGTGATTTTGGCGACTGCGCCATCGGGAGCCAGATTGCCACGCAAGATTTGCAGGTGGCCGGTTTCTTTGATGGGGTTGGAAAACGGCCGTACAATTTCTTGCCCGTCACTCAATTCAGGCACATCTTCCAGATTTTCAGCAACAGTTTTACCAGTTACTGTGAGGCAATCCCCATTGATGTGGCCTGCATCCAGCAAATATTTCATGACGGCAGGTGTGCCGCCTACTTCGTGCAAATCTTCCATGACAAACTTACCACTTGGCTTCAAATCTGCCAGGAATGGAATCCGGTCACTCACAGCTTGGAAGTCGTCAATCGTCAACTCAACATCAACCGAACGCGCCATCGCAATCAAGTGCAGCACCGCGTTTGTCGAGCCACCTAAGGCCATGATTAACACCATCGCATTCTCAAACGCCGCACGCGTCATGATGTCGCGTGGCTTGATGTCGCGCTCTAGCAAAACGCGAATCGCTTTGCCCGCCTCCACACTCTCATCCTGCTTCTGTTGTGAAATGGCCGGATAGGATGCGCTGTAGGGCAGGCTCATGCCCAATGCTTCGATGGCAGACCCCATTGTGTTGGCGGTGTACATGCCGCCACACGCGCCCGGTCCGGGGCAGCTATTGCGCACGATCTCTTGCCGTTCTTCATCGGTGATGCTGCCCGCGAGATATTCACCGTAGCTTTGAAACGCAGAAACGATGTCGAGCTTGTCATGTTTGTCGGTGCAGCCAGCCTTGATGGTGCCGCCGTAAACCATGATGCTGGGACGATTCAGTCGTCCCATCGCCATGATGCATCCCGGCATGTTTTTGTCGCAGCCAGGAAGTGCCACAAGTGCGTCATACCATTGTGCGCCCATGATCGTTTCGATGGAATCGGCAATCAGGTCGCGTGATTGCAGCGAGTAGCTCATGCCATCGGTGCCCATGCTAATGCCGTCGCTGACGCCGATGGTGTTGAAGCGCATCCCGACCATATCGGCATCCGTAACGCCAGCCTTCACTTTTTCGGCCAGATAAAGCAGGTGCATATTGCACGGATTGCCTTCATACCAAACCGAGCCAATGCCCACCTGAGCCTTGTTCATATCAGCTTCGGTCATGCCGGTGGCGTACAACATCGCTTGCGACGCGCCCTGCGACTTCGGCTGTGTAATTCGTGAACTGTATTTGTTTAAATATGTCATATCTTCTCCTTCCAAAAAAATTACTATTCAAAAAGGTGTAGTTTTCTGTGTTGTTTTAAATAATGAATGTGTTGATGTTCGACAATCCTCAGTTGCATACTGTGGTTGATACCCAATTGAAGCAATGTTTCTTCATTTAGGCTGTGACCAATTATAATTTGGCCATCATCTCTAAAACTGATAAAGCCACGATCAAAGGCAACATCTAAATTAGGTATTAGAAGCAATCCATTAAATAGATCGAGCCGTTCGATATTATTTGATTTACACCAGGGCTTTATGTGTGAAGCACGTAATAACTCAAATTCAACGCATCCAGTGACTGCACATCCTTGCCAATAATTAATTAAATCAGCTCTGAATTTTCCTTGTCCGATACGGCTTTCAGTAATTGCTTTGCGAGTTGTTTTACCTGGAATCGAATCGTAAGTGTCTTTTTGCTCTTCTAAATCTTGCAAAATATTTGGCTGAATATAGTTTCTAAACAACTCTAATTCACGAATTGCAGAAACTAATTCTGGCCGCATTATCCAATGCCATTCGTTTTCAATCTTTTTAAAATTTACCAATATGGAAAGATATTGATTAGGTTGAATTTGAAAAAATTCGCAGAATTTTCTTGCAAGCAGCCCATATCGTAAATTGGATGCGGCAAAATTAGCGAAACCTACTCTGTTTGCAAGTTTTGTAGCTGTAATTGTGTGTTTATCTGATTCGTAATTGGCTTTGAGAATACGCAAATCAGTTGCGGATAAAGCGCCTTTGAGATTAGTTAACGCTAATTTATAGTCTTCATTAGTTAACTGATCTATTTCTAATTGTTCAAATTCCAGCAGACTAGGAGAGAGAATAATGGAATCAGGATTTTCAGCACCTTGATTATCAACTAATGATTCAAGCTCCTTTATATACTTTTGGTCTATTTCACGTAAACCAAAATTGAATCGGAATTGACTTTCCAAGAAACCCTTAAACCAGGGGAGTTTGTTTAAGGGGATTGAAGGTAAGAACCTTAATCCCATTGTTCCTTCTGCAAAATATTTGAAATCTTGATTTCTTAAATTGCCAATATTATCAACTATAAAAACATATGATAAGGTATAAGAACGTGGCTTACCTGCACCACTTATAACCCAGATGGTACTTCCAATGAGGCTGTCTACTGTTTTGTTTGTTGAAATTCCAAACTCATCAACAGAGAGTTCATCTTCAATCGAATACCCCCTTTTTTCAGTATTGTGATACACGACGTAATGATTTAATTTTTCCATGTAGCCCCCAAATTAAAAATCTAAATATGAAACGCTGTAATTTTCATTCCCTTTACGGAAATATTCCCAACATTACCCATTGTGAACGTGCAACCAAATGCAGTGGCGCGTTCATGCGCAGTTGGGCGATGGTGGCACGGCCAATTGGTGTTTTACCAATGAGCCTAAATGGTGGTTCTTGTTGGGGTTCAAAATGATCTTTCCAATTGTGCTGGCGTGGGTTGAAGGGTGGGGTTGGGTGTTGTGTTGTGGGATCAACGGCCGTTACCACATCCGATTTTCTTAAATTACATGCTCGACATGCCAATGCAAAATTCGACGAATTATCAGCACCCGCTTTACTGATTGGCATGATGTGATCAACTTCAAAGGGTACGTTGAAAATTAGTTCGGGTGCATGGAAATATTCACATCGATGTGCGGCACGTTCAGCAACAAGTGGATAATGTGGATTCATGCGATGCTGTGCTTATTCAGTTTCTGATTGATTGGCTTGTGCCAAAATGGTCGCACCACGAGCAATGGCCGCAATCCATTCTGCATCAATCAATTCTTCTAACTCAGCCTTTTCTTCAAGGCTAAAAGCTTTGTCATCATTGATTGATGTTTGGAATTGAGCCATCAATTCTTGCAGGCGTTCGATTTGCGATGTCGAAAAAAGGGCGTCAGCTTGAAAACGTTGCAGAATAACCAATGAACTGGCGATCTTTTCTTCAGTTGTCAGCAATTTTTCGAGAGAGTCTAATGCTTGCCCTGGCGTTTTGCCCTCAGCTTGCTGTTGGCCTCTGACCGCACGATAGACTCCTTTATTTCGTTTTCCTGATTCTTGAAAAATTCCAATTGTTTGCAACATCAGCTTGCCCTCTACCCTTAAGCTTTTTTTACATTCTAACATGTCTGACAAGAAAGTTGTACAGAACTTTACTTTCTTAGTCCTAACGGCCGTTTCCTAAATGACAACAACAGATTTGAGTAAAAAACAGATTTTGAAGAAATTTCTTAATCTGTTGTTTACTTTAATCCGTTGTTGTCTTCCGCCAATAAAACCCCTTGTACTTTTCCGTAAACCCAATGCTGTTGTACAGCTTGTTTGCCGGAATCATGTCGCCAGTTTCTACCGTGACA
Source organism: Chloroflexota bacterium (assembly GCA_008501785.1). The sequence goes on along the minus strand of QQUD01000837.1, from coordinate 117 downwards.
TGAACAGCGCCCATTGCTTTAAGCCGCAGCAGCCCTTCCTGCATCAGCGCCTTGCCCAACCCTTTTTGCCGGTGGTCAGGATGGGTGCAAACCGGTTCAAAGATGCCCATTTTGTTG
>QQUD01000025.1 GCA_008501785.1 Chloroflexota bacterium | reverse complement strand
CCAGTTCGGTCTCGGTTTTGTGAACAACTTCTTTGCTATACCAATAAACCAATCCACCAACCAACCGGTAAAGAAATACAAAAATGAGGAAGACATAGGCAACAAAGAAAAGTCGATTAATGTCGTCACGCCAGGTTGTGGGAATGATGCTGAGTTGGGCCAATGCCAATTCGAGACCGCCGATGAAAACGGCCGTTTTCAATGAAAAACCCGCCGCCTCCACAATCACATCATCCAAACGCGTTTGCGTCTGCCCCGTAATCCGCCGAACCAACCGAGCCAGCACCCAATGCGAGACCCAAGCCAGCACCCCAGCAGCCACCACAATCAACACCGCCAATCCTATTTCAACCCAAATCTCATCCATAAAACCCTCATTTACTCTCCACTTCTCACGTTTCACCTTTCACTTTTTCGCTCCCATCTTCACATCCGCTATAATACCCCTTGTCCCCCAGTAAACAAGAGGGAAGGATCTTTTTCATCCCACAACAGGTTCCAAAAACTCATTCTCCTCAAAAGGAGCAAGCACCATGCAAGACACAGGCTATATTCATTTGTCAATTGAAGAAATCGAAACCTTACTAGACCAAGGCAAACGCGAAACGCTCCGTGAACGGTTAACGCATGTCCATCCGGCTGATATTGCAGATTTACTAGATGAATTGGAAGGCGATCAAGCTGTTGCTGTCTTTAGTTTGCTACCCATTGAAGTAGGTAGTGAAGTGCTCGATGAAACCGGCAGCATCATTCGGCAAGAGTTAGTCGAAAAAGTCGATGATGAGAAACTGGCAGATTTGCTTGATGAACTGCCAATGGATGACGCGGCAGAGTTTCTGGAAGATTTGCCAGACCCTGTTTCAGATCGTCTGCTCGACTTAATGGAACCTGACGAAGCCGCCGACGTGCAAGAGCTTCTTAGTTACGAAGAAGAAACAGCCGGTCGTCTCATGAATAGAGACGTTGCTGCGCTGCGAAGGCAGTGGACTATTTCAGAAACTTTTGATTTTTTGAGGTCGCTCGAAGACGCAGAGACGCTCCATTATCTCTATGTTGTTGATGCCGAAGATCGTTTAATTGGTGTTGTCCCATTGCGAGCTTTAATCATGGCTCAACCACAGGCAACCATTGGCGACATTATGATCAAAGGGGTCGTCTCAGTCACCTACACGGCCGATCAGGAAGAACTGGCCGAAATGGTCTCCCGCTACGATTACTACGCAATTCCTGTGGTAGATAGGCAAGAACGTCTGCTTGGCGTGGTCACGGTTGACGATGTACTCGACATTTTTGAGGAAGAGGTCACCGAGGACATCCAGCGGCTGGGTGGTTCGGAACCATTGGAACAACCTTACTTTGCTGTTTCGCCATTCCGTGTTATTCAAAAGCGCATTGGTTGGCTGCTATTACTCTTTGTTGCCGCCATCATGACCGCTACAGTACTACAATTTTTTGAAGAGGCATTATCAACTGTGATTGCTTTGAGCTTTTTTGTGCCACTTGTAACTGGCACAGGCGGTAATGCTGGCTCACAAACCGTTGCCACAATCATTCGTGCCATCACCCTCGACGAAGTAAGGCTATCAAATTTACTCGACGCCTGGCGGCGCGAAATCATCGTCGCTATTACACTTGGGTTAGTCATGGGGATTTGTGGATTTGGTGTGGTTACGATTCTGACAGGAGATTTACAGGTTGCCTGGGTGGTAGCAATTACATTACCATTAGTTGTAGCTTGGGCCATTACCATTGCCACCGTAGTCCCCATTATTGCCGAACATTTTAACATCGACCCCACCGTCATTAGCGGTCCAATGATTACTACCATTGTTGATGCATCAGCTTTGCTCGTTTACTTTTTATTAGCAAAAACGCTATTGGGGTTATAAAAATGACAATTCCATCTGAACTGATTGAAACTTTGCGCAAAGCGCGACATGTTGCGGTGTTAACTGGCGCGGGTATTTCAGCTGAAAGTGGGGTTCCTACTTTTCGAGAAGCTCAAACTGGCTTATGGGCACGATATGATCCACAAGAATTAGCGACACCCACTGCGTTCCAAAATAATCCTAAACTGGTGTGGGAGTGGTATGCATGGCGGCGTGAATTGGTCGCGAATGCTGAACCAAATCCAGGCCATTTTGCACTCGCCGAAATGGAAAAACAAATTCCACAATTCACGCTGATTACGCAAAATGTAGATAGCTTGCATGATCGGGCGGGCAGTCAATCGATCATTGCACTGCATGGCAATATCAGTCGTATCAAATGTTTCGACAATAATCACAAAGTTGACAGTTGGTCAGAAACGGACGAGGTTCCACCCAGGTGTCCTCAATGTGGAAGCATGCTGCGACCTGATGTGGTTTGGTTTGGCGAGAATTTGCCTTATCAGGCGATACAAACGGCCGTTTCCGCCGCCGCCAACTGTGACCTCTTCTTCTCAATTGGCACCTCATCATTGGTCCAACCTGCCGCATCCCTCCCCTTCACAGCACTAGATAATCGCAAACCAATTGCAGAAATCAATCCACAGTCAACGCCCATCACCCCTTACATGACTTACCAGTTAACCGGTCCGGCAGGAGAAATATTGCCAAGATTAGTAGCCGCTACATGGCCTAAAACATGATATTTACATAAACCCCGATGTCGTGTATACTGCCGTTATGTCTAATCGGTCTGAACAGCGTGAAGTAACGCTCATCCCCCTCAGCGTCGTTTTCATGACAGTCGGTACCATCATTCTGGCAGCAGTCGGTGCGATGTGGTGGATTTCCTTTTCAACCCAAACAACGATTGCACAGCTCGTGGCAACGGCCGTTCCGCTCCCAAACCCACCACCCCAAACCCCGACTACAGAACCAGAACCGGCTGTCCTCCTTCCTGAAACACCGATAGAAGCAGAATACCCAGCCCATTTTGTATCTGCACTAGAAGCGGCCATTCCCTACACTGGCGAACCAGTTCGCATCAACATCCCGAAGATCGAACTTGATGCCCCT
>QQUD01000298.1 GCA_008501785.1 Chloroflexota bacterium | reverse complement strand
TCCAATACATTAAAATAGGGCTACAGCGCTCGCCATTTCAGGCAATGTTGCCGGAGTGCAAGTTAACAACCAACGATCAATGGAAAGTAAAACTATTGGCGCAACTGGAGCATTATAAAAAGAAAGGCACCACCAGAAATTCAATCGCGGCATCACTCAGGGTTAGCGTCTCGCCACGCCCCGCCAACGTCGCATCTCCGGCGGCAACAGCCAGCGTAAAAATCACAATCGACACACCATCATTAAAAAGGCTTTCGCCTTCCACCAGAATCGCCAGCCGCTTACTGACGCCCAGGCTGCGGAAAAAGGCGACCACCGCCACCGGGTCTGTCGCCGAAATCAACGCACCAAATGCAATCGCTGCTGGCCAGGTCACCCCCAGTGATTGCTGCACAATAGTCCCCACAATGAACGTGCCAATCAGCGTTCCACCAACGGCCAGCAGTAGAATCGGCGTTAAATCTCGTTTTAATCGCCGCCAGGGGATGTGTAACGTCGCCTCAAAAACCAGCGGCGGTACCAAAATCGCTAAAATCAGGTCACTGCTCACTGTGAATTGCAAAAAATTGGGAAAGAGGGACAAAAATAAGCCAACAATGACCAACGCAACGGTATACGGCAGTCGAATCCGGCGAATCAAAATTGCCACCAGCGCCGCAATCGACAACAACACCACAAAACCCAGCTCTTGCGACAGCAAATCACTGACTTCTTCGGCAAAGTAAACGGCCGTAACCCCTGAGACAACTTCCATGCTTTTCTCCATTCAAACCGTAGGACAAAACGCTGTTTTGTCCAATATGTTTATACACAGGGTCAAGACAGCGTCTTAACCTACGTCAAATAATCCGCCAAATCCACTTCCCCATATTCCCCACGTTTGAATTTATTGACGTCAGCCCCCCAGGGAATTGTACAATCAAATCCCAGCTTGGCCGTGCGGCTTTTTTGCCCAGGCACATGAATGCCAGATGGGTCCAGCGAACTGCCAGGCATATTTTCCATGATGACTAAATCTTTGTCAGCCTGAAACCGCGTTGCCAGCGCCCATTCTACCTGCATCGGATCATAAATGTCCACATCTGTATCAACTACCCACACATGTTTCAACGAACCATGCCCTTTGAAAGCAGCCTCGATAGCTAAACGGCCGTCTTCCTCCCCCCGCTTCTCAATTTGCACAACCGCATGCAGCCACGACGCACCACCCGGCGTAATCGCCACCCCCGTACAGCGCGTCACCTTATTCACTTCCGCAAAAATCGTAGGTTCACGCGGCATCCCCATCAGCAATTTATGTTCTAAGCCACCGGGCAGCAAGGCATGGAAAATAGGGGCACGCCGATGCGTCACCAAATCAATCTGCACAACTGGCTGCTCACGCGTAATGTCCATCGTTTCTGTCAAATCCATAAATGGACCTTCACGCTTACGCCGATGGGTAATACGCCCTTCCAGCACAATTTCTGCATCCGCAGGCACTTCCAAATCACTGGTAATGCACTTCACCAACGGCGTTGGTGCCAATGCATTGGCCACCGACAACTCATCAACGCCGGGAGCTGGCGACATAGAAGCCGCTAAATGGACTGCCTGGGAAACGCCAATACAAATCGCTACCGGCAAATCGCCATCCGTTTTCTGCATCGCATTGTACGTACCCCGCAGCTCAATAATTCTGGCTGCAAAATGCCTTTCATCCAAACGCAGCATCCGATGATAACACATATTGCGCCCCAGCTCGGGGTCTTTGGTAATCACCACATTACTGGCAATATAATGCCCCGCATCCTCAGGCAAATGCAGCAAAATCGGCAAATCGTTTAGATCAAACTCATCCAAGACCACTTCTTGGCAAGGAGCCAATGTCACCATCGGCGGAATCACAGGATTCGCCAATGCATTGGCTAAACAGTTCGTCAATTCAGGAACCGGCACATCCAGGTCCATGCTGAAATATTTACGATCTGCACACATGCCGGACACAATCCGCCAGTTTTCGTACCCTTTCAGGTTCGTAAACAAAACAGTTTGGCCCGAAAGTGCATTCGCCACATTGGCTACTTCAAATTGCACATCAACCAACTTATCAATCGTTACCAAATCGCCACTTTCATTGGCCTTGTCCAAAAAATTACGTACACTCATAATTATCTCTTTAAATTTATTTGGCTCTTTGGGATTTCATAGGGAACCGCCAATTGTAGGGGCTGGCCTTGTGCCCGCCCAGTCGAGGGCGACCACAAGGGTACACCCGACCAATAATGTCAACCCCATGAATTCTGAACCATTTATTTCATCAGCTAAAAAACCAGGCTACCAACTAGGCTGACAGCTAATAGCTGATAGCTAATTGCCATTTTTCACGCCTTTCTTGCGTCTCCACAGGTTTCGCGTAGGATGAGCGATAGCAAACAGTCTTGCAATGGAGACAGGATAACCATACTCTATTTTAAACCGATCTGTACACGTTGACATCATATACGCAAGGAGCGACTTCATGTTTCGCCAACGACCTCTTTTATTTACAATTTTTGTTCTCATCTTAACTTCTTTGGCTTGTAATGCGTTTGCTGGCAATGTCGAGCCGGGGCTTGAACTGCCACCCCCATCGATCTCTGATTTAACCAGCACACCAAATAGTGACGAGCCAGCAACAATAGAATTGGCTCCCACAGCGACTTTACCAGGTGCGCAGCCAACAGGTGATACGGGAGATGGTTCACCCTCTGTACGCGTATTGGTTGATTTAAACGTCCGCAGCGGTCCTGGTGTGAAATATAATCGAGTCGGTTTCTTGCTGGCAAATGCAACTGCACCAATTTTGGGTCGTGATCCAAATACGGGTTGGTGGAAAATTGCATGCCCATCAAGCGTCACGGTGGTAACGGAATGCTGGATTGCTTGTGGTGCTCAATATTCGCAAGCAACGAACAGCGACGCAGTTCCGGTCGCAAGCGCCCTACCACCACCTACGCCTTAGCCAACAATTACCCCGACACCTGACCCTGACC
>QQUD01000354.1 GCA_008501785.1 Chloroflexota bacterium | reverse complement strand
CTTTTTGCATTTGCTGTGCGATCTTCATTTATGACAATAATGGTTGATTGATACTTTTGAGCTTCTTGTACAAAAAGAGAGGCGGGGCGAGCGTGCAAGCCTTCAATATGTTCAACAGTAACAGTTATTTCTGCCATTATTTTCTCCAAAAGTTATGTGGAAAGTTCTTCTTTTTCTTCCTCTGCAGCCAGCGCTAAAATTTCTTTAGCAGCCAGATCATCAGTGACAAGCACATTTAGAAAACGGCCGCGAATGGCACCTAAAATCGCTTTGGCTTTGTCATTCCCCCCTGCTACCGCAATCACAGTATTGATGCGGCGCAAAGATTCAACCTCAATCGCTATTGTCCGTCGATTTAGATCAACGTCGAGAGGTTCGCCTTCTGCATCGTATAGCTTCGCGCACATATGTCCTACCGCACCTTTATTTCGCAGCCACGAAATTTCCTTTTGGTTCAAATAACCCGTCCAAATGAGGCCAGATGTGCTTGCTTCAAGCGCACCAATCCCAATGATCACGGCATCTGCCTGTTTGCCCATTGCCAATGTTTCATGCACGTAAGGTTCTTGCAGCAGCAAATCTCGGGTGCGTTGATCTTCGACAACCAAAGGTGCATACAGGTAACGGTATTGTGCACCGTATTTATTCGCTAATTCCCGAGCCAAATCGGGTCCTTCGATGAGTGGATTACCGGATCCCAATGCCCCAATGATTTGCACAACGGTCATTTTGACTTTGCGGATTGGGGGAATCTGTTCGATGGTGTTGGCGATGGAACGGCCGTATGAAACCCCCAGCACCATGTCATCCGCCACTACTTCATCCAAACATTCAGCCGCCAGTCGCCCCATCCCCACTCGGATATCAGACATCTCTCGGCCAAACCCACGCAAAACACGCACCTCGGATAAGCCAAAACGTTCTTTCATCACGCTTTCTAAACTGGCGTCACGTTCCCACGGATAATTGATTGTTATTTGAACAATCCCTTTTTCTCTAGCTTCGTTGAGCAAACGAGAAACAGTTGACCGAGAGGTGCCAACACGCCTGCCAATTTCAGCTTGCGTCATGTTGGCCTCGTAATATAGTTTTGCCACTTGAACTAAAATATCTTGTTCGCTTGCCATAGTGTAAATCCCCTCATGTCATATTACTTCATGTTCGCAACAAGGCAAATTGTGCAAGGTGTCGTCAATTGCCATTATTTACTTGTTCTGCACATATGTGCAAAAGTCTATAACATCCCTAATTCCTTGTCAATGATCAAGAAAATTTTATATACCAGTGTAATTAATGCACAAATAAACCTTGACACGCTTGTTTGTATATGCTAATCTCTTGACTGTTGAAGAGAATATTCTCAATTATATGCACATATGTTCAAAACAAGCGGAAGGGGTGTTGCGAGAAAGGATCGCTTTTCAGCTTACCATCAAGTCTTTGCCCTCACAAAAGCGTTCCCAATAAGCACTCAAAATCATTTCACACAAGCTCAATATTAATCAGAGCAACATTTTTATCGGTGAAGGAAAATCTAATGAGTAAAGTGTACGAAATTACAAGAGAATCCTGGATATTAAGCACTTTTCCTGAATGGGGAACCTGGCTTAATGAAGAAATAGAACAGGAAGAGGTAGCCCCAAATACTTTTGCTATGTGGTGGCTTGGATGCTGTGGAATTTGGTTAAAAACCGACAGCAGCACCAATATTTGTGTCGATTTATGGGTTAAAACAGGTAAACAAACCCAAGCAAACCCTTGGATGCGTGATCAACATCAGCATCAACGTGCTATTGGTGTCAAAAAACTACAGCCAAACTTGCGTAATGCTATCGTCCCCATTGACCCCTTTGCGATTCGTGAACTGGATGCACTGCTCGCCACTCACGATCACAGTGATCACATCGATCCAAATGTGGCTGCGGCCGTTATGCAAAATTGTGATGAATCTGTTCCTTTCATCGGTCCACAATCTTGTGTTGATTTGTGGCTCAGTTGGGGTGTACCTGAGGAACGCTGCATTGTCATGAAGCCTGGAGATAGTGTCACGATCAAAGATGTGGAGATTCTAGCCCTTGATTCGTTTGATCGGACTGAACTAGTGACAGCACCTGCAGGAATGATCCTCAAAGATCAGCCCGTTCTGGATATGAGCGAAAAGGCTGTTAACTATCTAATCAAGACTTCTGGGGGGAATTTGTATCATGCGGCAGACTCACACTACTCCAACTGGTACACAAAACATGGCAATGATCATGATATTCACGTAGCTCTTGGCAATTTTGGCGAAAATCCACGCGGTATGATGGACAAAATGACCTCCATCGACATTTTGCGCATGGCCGAAGGGCTTGATACAGAAGTGGTGATTCCAGTTCACCATGATATCTGGACAAATTTCCAGGCAGACCCGAATGAAATTCTTGTGCTATGGCAAATGCGCAAAGAGCGTTTGCAGTACAAGTTCCGGCCGTTTATCTGGCAAGTTGGTGGAAAATACACGTTCCCCACCGACAAAGAAAAGCTCGTTTACCAGCATCCGCGCGGTTTTGAAGATGCTTTCACGATTGAGCCAGATTTGCCGTTTAAGGCCTTACTTTAAATTTCAAATAATGAAAAGGAATTGTGATGCAAGGAGGTGTGTAGGGAGTCTGAAAAAAACACAACTATGTTAAAACGTTTGTTTTGGGGAAAATTTTAGCGTTATCCATTTAAAAATGGAGGAGAAATTTTATTATGCAAAATAAGATATTCAAATATTTACTTGTTTTTGTATTGATGTTTACGTTGTTGTTGACTGTTTCTTGTGGTGATTCGGGAGAACCGGCTGAGGAGGAAACGGCCGTTACCACCGATCCCGCCGCTGATGCCGAAGCCGCTGCTGCTGCCGCCGCCGAAGCCGAAGCACAAGCCGCTGAAGTTGCCGCCGCCGAAGCCGCTGCTGAAGAGGCCGCTGCCGCCGCCGCCGCCGCCGAAGCCGCCGTAGCGGAAGCACAAGCCGCCTAAGAAGCTGCCG
>QQUD01000238.1 GCA_008501785.1 Chloroflexota bacterium | reverse complement strand
CCAGAAGAAGCTCGCCCTGTGAGTGCGATTGGCATCAGTCAAATTGCTGGACAGGCTGCGGAAGTGTCTGTTCTCAGTGGAAATTTGTTCCCGATTTTGAATATGATTGCATTTATTAGTGTGGCTTTGGGATTTACCAATCTGCTGCCAATACCAGCTTTGGATGGTGGACGCATTTTGTTTGTGCTGATTGAAGCCGTTAGGGGACGCCGCATTGAGCCAGAGCGTGAAGGAATGGTTCATGTCGTGGGTATGGTGGTTTTACTCAGTTTAATGGTCTTGCTTATCGTGCAAGACATTGTGAACCCCGTTTTTTAACAAAACTTCTACTCGTTACCATTAAAATGATAATTACGTAAATCCCGGAATTGTTACAATTCCGGGATTGTTATTGTTAGAACACGATTTTTTAGTTAAAAGTACAAGGACGATTTGTAAAGCTGAAAGCTGATTGCTGAAAGCTGATTGCTATTATTTGAGGAGTGATGAACATGAAAGAAGAGAATGTTCAGCCATTTGAAACTGTAATAGAAGAGATTTTTCACCAGGAGCCAGTTCCTATTCATCAATTGTATCGTTTGTCTGATTTGACATCTGAGCAAATGGACACTTTTTTGAAGGGTTGGGGGCAGTTGGATGATGAACGTCGTCGTGTGATTGCGCAGCACATGGCTGATATTAGTGAAGAAAATTTTGCTATTGATTTTTGCCCGTTGTTTGAGCGCTTTTTTGAGGATAGCTATGCGCTTGTTCGTGTAGCGGCGCTGGAGGGGATGTGGGATTCACCCAATAGGCGATACGTAAATCCAATTATGCGATTGATGCAGCAGGATGATGTTGTTGAAGTGCGGGCAGCTGCGACTGCGGCATTAGCGCATTATGTGATGATGGCGCAGTGGGGAGAACTTCCTCACAAAATAAGTGAACCGATTGTGGATGCGCTGCTTGAGGCGTATGACGATGTGGAAACGGCCGTTTCTATCAAACGCGCCGCTCTCGAAGCTGTGGCCGCATCAGATCATCCACGCGTGACAAGCATGATTCGTGAAGCATATGAAGATGAAAGCGCAGAGACACAGGTGAGCGCCGTATTTGCCATGGGCAATACGGCCGACACACGTTGGTTGTCTATCATTTTGGATGAATTAGACAGCCCATTTGTGGATATGCGGGCCGAAGCTGCCAGAGCTGCTGGAGCCATTGGTAAAAGCGACGCCGTACCAGAATTGGCTGAAATGACGATGGATGAAGCGATTGAAGTGCGGATGGCGGCTGTTTACGCGCTGGGTCAAATTGGTGGTGAACGGCCACAACAAATTCTATCCAGCATCCTAGAAGACCCAGAACAAGAAGAATTGCATGAATTGGCTGAAGAAGCGATGGAAGAGATGATGTGGCTGGGTGGTGAATTAGATTTGCTTGATTTGGGTAATTTTGATGAAGATGAGGATGTTCTGTTAAACTAACAAGCTGTTGAAAATGTTAGGATGCAAACTAATGCAGATTTTAGTTTTTATCTACGAAAATCTGCGCTAATCTGCGCCCTATTCAATTCTTGACAAATTTTTGAGAAGCGAGATGAAAATTGGATAGCATTGTTGATGTTCTAGTTCAAAACCTATTGCCAATTTTTATTGTCGCGGCGTTTGGATATGGCTTGCAGCGCTGGACAAAGATTGATAAAAAGTCTCTGTCAAGCGCTGTTTTGTATGTGTTTAGTCCCTGTTTGGTCTTTTCTTCGCTGGTGTCGTCACAACTGCCGGGGAGCGAACTTACCGAATTGGCATTATTTGCCGTATTGAATGTTGCGTTGATGGGAAGTTTGGCGTTTGTGATGTCGCGCTTGATGCGCCTGACCCGTGCTGAAACGGCCGCTTTGATGATTGTCGTCATGTTTGTAAATGGTGGCAATTATGGGTTGACGCTCAACCAACTGCGTTATGGAGATGCCGGTTTGTCGCGGGCGGTGGTGTATTACACAACCAGCACAATGATAACTTACACGATTGGCATTTTTATTGCATCGATGGGGAAATTGAGTTGGCGGGATACGTTGAAACGTTTGTCGAAGCTGCCCCCAGTGTATGCGGCCGTTTTGGCAGTCGTTGTGTATACGATGAACATTACGGTTCCCGAGCCGTTGATGAAAGGGATTACCGTGGCTGGTGGTGGTGCGATTCCGGTGCTGTTGGTGGTGTTGGGCATGCAATTGGCAGATTTGCGTGGGAATTCTTCGCTGCGTTTGGCGCTGCCTGCTGTGTCGATTCGTTTGCTGCTGGGGCCTTTACTGGGGCTGCTGGTGGCGTCGCTGTTGGGGTTGTCGGGATTGGGACGTTCGACTTCGATTGTGGAGGCGAGTATGCCAACGGCCGTTTTCACTATCATTTTGGCGACAGAGTTTGATTTGCACCCAACGGCCGTTACCAGTATTGTGGTGCTGACAACATTGCTCAGTCCAATCACGGTGGCGACGGCGATTACGGTGTTTGGCCTTTAAAATATCAGGATTTCTCAGATTTCGCTGATTAAAGAATTGAAATCTGTATAATCGGCGAAATCTGTTGAAAATAAAATGCAATTTTCAAATCGCATGAAGTAGTTATTGTGAGTGAAAGAAAATCATTTTGGCGGCCCATCATTTTGTTTGCGTTTGTTGTGTTGTGTGTTTTTCCTGTAAAGGCACAGGAAACAGCGACAGGGTGGGTATCGTCGGCTTCGTATACGTTTAGAGATTCTGTTGAGTTTGAGTTGGTGGGAGAAACGGCCGTTAACATTGAACAAATCAGTTTAATTATTGATTCTCCATCCCTTAACAATCCTATTTCTGTCCTCGCTGAATTAAGGAAAAATGAAGACAATCTGGTTTTTGCTAGCGGGGCTGTTTCACCTTTAGCGCTGGAGCTGCTTCCGTTTACGACGGTCATCTATTGGTGGGAAATAGAGTTTGAAGATGAAATAGTTGTCATTCCTGCGCAGTCATTTGTTTATGAAGATGACCGATTGGTGTGGCAGACGTTGGATGCAGAACCTTGGCATATTCATTGGACTGGAAATGAGGCAGATTTTGGCAGGATTGGTTTGCAAATTGCGCAAGAAAGTCAAGGCCGCCTGGGTGCAATTTTGACAACTGATGAAATGCTGCCGATTAATATTTACATTTACCCTTCATTTGCGGATTTACGCGCCGCGTTTCGCCTAAATGGATTGCGGGAGTGGGCAGGGGACGTGACGGATGAAGTGCCGGAAGTGGTGATGGTAACGGCCGTTAATCCCCGCACCGCCGCATCTGATTTACAGCAATCCATTCCATACGCTTTAACAAAGTTTTGGCTTTATCAGCAAGCTGGCGCTAATTTTGAAGCCATACCGTTTTGGTTGCGAGAAGGATTAGCAGAGGGAATGGTGCCCGTTGCGGTTGAGGATGTGGGGTTGGAAACGGCCGTTAACAACCAATCCACCATCCCTTTTTCACAACTGTGTGATACCTTCCCGACAACAGGTTCAGATGTCAATTTAGCGACGGCACAGAGTGTCGATTTTGTACAATTTCTGCAAACGCAGTTTGGTGATCGGTCCATTCAATTGTTGGTTGATGCTTATGCAGATGGCGCAACTTGTGATGAAGGTGTTGAACTGGTTGTGGATAAATCGTTAGATACGCTGAATCAAGATTGGTTAAAAACAGTTCGTTCTTATCCATTGGTTGTCCAATTTGTCATTGACAACAGCATGTGGTTTCTGTTAATACTTTTCATGGGTTTTATTACAGGGTTTTTAGTTTGGAAATTATGAGTAAAGATAAAAAACCATCATCAAAGAAAAGACAATTTGAAACATTATTTCGCCGGGGAACAGAATTGCTGAAAAGAGGCGATATGAGTAAAGCCGCGCAGCTATTGCAGCGGGCACACCAACTTGACCCCCAGCATGTGGATGTAGCTATCAATTTAAGCGGGGCCTATATCCTCGCCAAAAAGTTCAAAAAAGCCGTAGCGGTCCTCGAACCACTGAGCCGCACCGATTCAGATCATGTCATGTTGTGGACAAATTTAGGTGCTGCTTATTTAGGAAATCCAATAATCGCCAACAATGAGGAACAATTGCAGGCAATTGATGCGTTTAAACGGGCACTTGATCTGAATCCAATTGCGCCCAATGTGGCGTACAATATTGGCCTAATCTATCGAGATCGCCGCGAATATGACAAAGCGATTCAATGGTTTGAGCGAGCAATCAAGGCAAATCCAAACGACAAAGATGCACGTATCTTGATTGAACGCATTCAACAAAAACAGGCAGAAAATCCCTCAGAAAACGCATGATTTTTCCTGAAACGCAATAAAAAATGCAAGGTTACTGCGGTATACCGAATTTACTGACTTTTTTAGGAGGCTATTTTGATTGACTCACCTACCACCATGCTGCTCAATGCGTTTGAAAACAAGATGAGAGCAGCCGATTTACCTGAAGTTTTTATTGATACCTTTGGTTTTTATTTTGTGCAGTTGGCGAATGGACAAACAGGCATGATTGCCGAATCTGATATTGAGCCTGTTGTTTCGTTACCAGATGCAGAGATGTTTGCAGAGGATTTAAGTGTCGTTGGGGAGCAGGCGCTGGGAAAAACGGCCGTTATCAAACTTAACGGCGGTTTAGGGACCAGCATGGGGCTGCAAGCTGCTAAATCCCTGCTACCTGTGAAACAAGAGCTGACTTTTCTTGATGTGATCGCGCAACAAGTAACACAGCGAAACGTGCCCATGTTGTTAATGAACAGTTTCAACACCGACGCTGATTCACTTCAATGTCTGGCCAAATATGATAAATTGACTTCGCACAACTTGCCCCTAAGTTTTTTGCAGCATAAAGAGCCAAAAATTCAACAATCAGATTTATTACCAGTCGATTGGCCCCAAAATCCATCTTTAGAATGGTGTCCACCGGGGCATGGTGATCTGTACACTGCCTTAATAACCAGTGGTGTCCTGGCGGCTTTGTTGCAGTCTGGTTATGAATATGCATTTGTTTCCAATGTTGATAATTTAGGAGCTGTGATTGACACTGCTGTCCTCGGATATTTTGCGAAAAACCAGGCCCCGTTCATGATGGAAGTAGCAGATCGAACTCTAATGGACCGTAAAGGTGGCCATTTAGCCATGCGCAATGAAGATGGGCAATTCGTGCTGCGTGAATCTGCTCAATGTCCAGCCGCAGATCAAGACGCATTCCAAGATATTAGTCGGCACAAATATTTTAATACCAATAATTTATGGCTCAATTTACTGGCCTTAAAATCAGCAATGGAATCTAGAAATAATCGACTCGGGCTGCCACTGATTCGCAATAGCAAGACTGTTGATCCGCGTGATCCAGCATCAACCCCTGTTTTTCAAATGGAGACCGCGATGGGGTCTGCGATTGGCGTGTTTGCAGGCGCACAGGCGATACGCGTGCCACGCAGCCGTTTTGCGCCTGTGAAAACGACCAGTGATTTGTTGGCTGTTCGCTCTGACGCATACCGGTTGACTGAGGATGCTCGTATCATTTCGAATAGTGAGTCGGGTGTGGTTGTTTCCCTCGATAACAGCTATTATAAATTTGTAAATGATTTGGATGCGCGGTTTAAAAATGGTGTGCCATCGCTGATCAATTGCACCAGCTTTAAGATACAAGGCGATATTCGATTTGGACGCAATATTGTTTGTGAAGGTGAAGTTTGCCTGATCAACGAATCTGAACGCCCCGTAACCATCCCTGATGACACTGTGCTAACAGGAACCATTCGTTATTGATTCATTCGTAAAATTCGTCCATTCGTCCTATTCGTGATGAAACAGAAAGCTAATTCACTTGATCAGTGAGTTGGCTTTTTTTTTTGAATGCGGTAACGTTTGCTTATGCAGAATGATGAAAAGATATGGTTAGAGGGCATTATCTCGATTGAAGCTGTGTTCGCAGCTAAAAGTCGAGATGTGTTTGCAATTTATTACCAACCGAGCAATCGCAAGAAGAAGAATGTGCGGTGGCAACGATTGTGGCGGCAGGCGAAAAAGCTGGGTATGCCGGTTGAACCTGTTGATGCGGCTTTTATTGCGGAACGGGTTTCTGGAAACAGCCATGGTGGCGTCATTGCCGAAGTGGGTGAACGGCAGTTTGTGTCGTTGGCGGCGCTGGTTGAGGGAGAAGTACGGCCGTTTATCGTTATGCTTGATGGCGTCGAAGACCCATTCAACTTTGGACAATCTATTCGTGGATTGTATGCCGCTGGTGTGACCGGTGTGGTAGTACGACCGCGTAATTGGACATTTGCTGCAGGTGTGGTGACACGAGCCTCAGCAGGGGCTTCTGAACGAATGCCAATGGCTGTGGCTGAAACGGCCGAATTGGCAGCCGACTTTTACCGTACACATGGCTTGAAGGTCGCCTGTACGAGTGAAAAAGGCTCTGTTTCAATTTATGAAGCAGATTTAACGCAATCTATTTTTTTGTTGCTGGGTGGAGAAAAGCGGGGGATTACGCGCTCATTCTTGAATCGGGCAGATTTGAAATTGGCGATTCCGTATCAACGGCCTTTTTCTCAATCACTCGGTACAACATCGTCAACGGCCGTTATCGCCTTTGAGCGCATGCGCCAACTAAGGGAACGCTTGCATAAATCGTAGGACAAAACGCTGTTTTGTTTCAACCTTCGGTTTATTTAGGCAAGACAGCGTCTTACCCTACGATAAAAAAAGAGACTCCACCATCCATAAAATTGATGGATGGTGGAGCCGTAGGGGTGTGGGTCCGGTGGGTAGCGAAATACCGGTTCGTAGATAATATAAATTTCTTGAGAGATTAAGTTGCTATCTTTCTCTTGATTTGCATTGCTAGAGTCGCCACAAACCAACCAACAACACATGAAATGATAAATATGACAGCTGTTGGTTGCACACCCGAGGTTGTTTCAACGGCCGTTCCTGCAATCGTGGTAAATAAAATGCCAACTGCCATTGCTAGCAGCCCAAACACAACACCAATCACTGCACTCATGGTTATACTGCTGGTTAATGTGCTCATTGCTGCTGTGCCCGGTTGTAAAATATGGCGCAGCGAGTTGGGGAGTTTGGTCAAATCGACGTCTTCTCCAATTTGTAATTTGCGTAATAGATGAAAAGTACGTTCTCGCTGCCATTCATTTCGAATTTGGTGAAGCGTTAAATAATATTGACCATTGAATTGGAAGATATGTGGATTGTTTCTTTGATTGGAAACGGCCGTTTGTACCTTTAGAATCAATTCAGGCCGCATAATTCGCATTACCTGTTTTGAGTCGATCAATTGTTGTAAATTGACGGTGGATGAATATTGATTTGGATACAGTGCTAGATTGTTGTTTGTGTTGAAGGAGTATGTTGTTAATCGTGTCACAGTACACCACTTTTCGATTTTAGAATCGATACAAATGTGTTTAGCTACCCTAACAAAATTATGAATCCTAAGCATAACTAAGTCAACGTGACAATTGTTCTATCATGGTGTGCTGTGAGGGGGCGTGTTATAATTTTGCTGGAAATTCCACAAATTATAAAGGAGTGACTCCGTGAATCTACACGAATACCAAGCAAAACGATTGTTTGCTGAACATGGCATTCCAATTCCAAATGGCGACGTCGCTTTTTCACCCACTGAAGCAAGTCAAATCGCTGAAAAACTGGGAGGGAAAGTTGTTGTTAAAGCACAAGTCCACACAGGTGGTCGCGGCAAAGCCGGAGGTGTCAAAACAGCAATGAGTTCAGCCGAGGCTGAAGCAGCAGCGCAGCAGATTCTGGGCATGGATATTAAGGGGTTAACCGTTAATAAGGTGCTGATTGATGAATTTGTACCAGGTGGCATCAAAAAAGAACTGTACATGTCTATTTTGATTGACCGTGGTGCGCGGCGGCTGATGATTATGGCATCGGCTGAAGGTGGCATGGATATTGAAGAAGTTGCCGAAACAAACCCCGATGCCATCGTTAAAGTTCACATTGATCCATTAACAGGCATCACCGAATCCGATATCAAGCAAGTGTTTGATGGCATGGGTCTTGATGCAGGTTTGTATGATCAGTTTAACCACGTACTCAATGGTTTGTATGATTGTTTTACAGCGAAAGATGCCTCGTTAACGGAAATCAATCCGTTGGTGATTACTGGCGAAGATAAAATCTATGCGCTTGATGGCAAAATGTCGATTGATGATAATGGATTGTCACGTCAGCCAGCCGTTAAGGAAATGCGAGATACATCTGAAGAACCAGAATCTGAAAAAGAGGCGCGTGTTGCTGGCATTAATTTCATCAAGTTGGATGGCAATATTGGCTGTATGGTCAATGGTGCTGGCCTGGCAATGACCACAATGGATGTGATTAAGTTGGAAGGTGGCAACCCAGCTAACTTTTTAGACATTGGCGGTGGTGCAAAAGCTGAATCTGTAGCGACGGCATTGCGCCTTATTTTGTCAGATCCAAGTGTAGAAGCTGTCTTGATCAATATTTTTGGCGGCATTACGCGTGGTGATGAAGTTGCTCGCGGGATTGTCGTGGCGCTCGAGCAAATTGACACGGATGTGCCCATGGTTGTGCGTATCGCTGGCACCAATGCGAAAAAAGGGTTGGCGATATTAGCAGATGCGGATATGGAAACGGCCGTTTCTCTCACCGATGCCGCTCGTAAATCAGTGGCCGCAGCCAAAAAGGCAAAGGGAGCATAATCGCATGAGTATTCTAGTAAATAAAGACACAAAAGTAGTCATTGCTGGTATTACTGGCCGCGAAGGCAGCTTCCATTCACGCCTGATGATGGAATATGGCACAAATGTGGTGGCTGGTATTCATCCGAAAAAAGGTGGCACTTTTTATGAAGATTACCCCGGTAAAAAAGTGCCGATTTTCACTAATTTCCATGATGCTGTGCGTGAGACTGGTGCTGATGCAGCGATGGTTATTGTTCCGCCATTTGCTGTGCCAGGCTCTGTAAGCGAAGCCGCAGACGCAGGAGTCGAAGTGGTTGTGGCTGTGACCGAATACATTCCCGTTTTGGAAATGATAAAAACACGGGCTTATATCGATACCAAAAAGACCCGTTTGCTTGGTCCGAACTGTCCTGGCATTCTGACCCCAAATGAATGCAAGATTGGCTTTATTCCGGGCCAAACGGCAACGCCTGGGAATGTTGGCGTTGTTTCTAAAAGTGGTACGCTGACCTACGAAGTGATCGATGCATTAACCCGTCGTGGTATTGGGCAATCAACTTGTGTTGGCATCGGTGGCGATCCAATCAACGGTACGGATTTCATTGACGTTTTGGAACTGTTCCAGGCTGATGATGCGACCGAGTATATCGTTTTGATTGGTGAAATTGGTGGCAATGCAGAAGAAAAAGCTGCTGCTTACATCAAGAAGACCGTGACCAAGCCAGTGGTTTCCTTTATTGCCGGTAGTTCAGCCCCTCCTGGACGTCGCATGGGTCATGCTGGTGCAATTGTTGAAGGCAAAAGTGGTACAGCGGAAGGTAAATTTGCAGCCCTTGAAGATGCAGGTGTGATTGTTGTAAAAAATCCTGATCTGATTGCTGACGAAGTACAGAAGTTGGTTAAATAATAATGGTGTATTGGTATATTGGGGGATTTGCTTCACGATGACCCAATATACCAATTTACTTAAATTTATATGCGTGTAATAAGTGGAACAGCAAAAGGCCGACGGCTAAAAAAAGTGCCGGGAGATTCAACCCGTCCGATTTTGGATCGCGTAAAAGAAAGTTTATTCAACATTTTATGGGACGAGGTGGAAGGGTCTCGTTGGCTTGATTTATTTGCTGGGACGGGACAAGTTGGCATAGAAGCGCTGAGTCGTGGTGCTGCTGAAGTCGTTTTTATCGACAATGTAAAGGCGGCAATTCGCACGATTGATGCCAATTTGCAGAACACACGATTAGCAAATAGCGCAACGGTTTTGATGACGGATGCTTTCGCTTATTTGAATGGGAAGCCAAAACGGCCGTTTGACATCATCTACGTCGCCCCACCCCAATACAAAGACATTTGGATTCAAATCATGCAAGCCTTAGATGAACGGTATGGCGATTTTCTTACAGCAGATGGCATTATCATAGTGCAAATCGATCCCCGTGAATATGAAGCGCTTTCATTGAACAATTTGCATCTTTATCGAGACCGCAAGTATGGCAACACAATTCTTTGTTTTTACGAGATAGCTGTTGCCTAAGTAATCTAAAATAAGTTTTCAGAAAGCTTAAACGCAGATTTTGAAGATTTCGGACGTGTAATTGTGAATTTCTGCTCAACCTTAAATCTAATCTGTGTCAATCTGTGAAAATCTGTGTCCCATTTTTTAACTCCGAACTGAGGTTAGTTACTCAACGTAATTTGTGTTACACAGATTCCTAAATCGACCCCTTCAGGATTGACAACAACCAGGCGGATTAAGTATGGACCAGCTTCCCATTGGCTTAGATTGGCATTGCCTAAAATATTGTCTTGTACAGGTTGGTCGATGGTACGCCCTAACAATGATGCCCATTCGCCATTGGTTTGGGGGCCGTTTGCTTCGATGCGATAGCCACCGAAATTAGCGTTAACGGCCGTTCCCGTAAACGTAATAGCCCCTCTCACCGTGCTTCCTTCACGAGGATCGCTAATGTTTATTTCAAGTGTACAGGCCACAGCGGGTGTTGGCGTGGGGCCAGGTGTAAAAGTGGGTGTTACAATAATTTCATCAGAACTTGCCTCATCTGGTGAGACCACTGGGGCGCTTCCCAGTTCGCTAGCTAAAGTGATGGTTGGAACCAGTGGCGGTGTAGGTGAAGGCACAGGTGAACTGAGCGGGGTAGGGGATGATAAGGGTGTTTTAAAGATGTCGGGCGTAGCTGTTGGTGGTTGAAGCAACTCAATCGGCAAGTTTGGCGCGATTGTGCTGTTGACAAAGTAGACAAAACCTAAAATGGTGCCAAGAAAAAGGATAAATAGGATGGCATTATTGCGCATTCGAGTGCCTGTCTCGCGTTCCAACCCAAACATAGCAGAGCGCAAGGTACGTTGGGCACGAAAAAATTCAGATCCATACCAAAACAGCCCTAATAAACAGACAATGTAAATCCATATATCATTTCGCAGGATAAAAAGGTAAATTTGCTCCATTGGTCCCAGCCAGCACTATACAAATAAATACCATCAGGTCAATGCCTGATGGTATTTTATTATGTAATAGGTTAATTTTTTCGTGGTTTTAAAGTTGACGCAGGACACCACGAATCAGTGCTGTTAATCGCGGAATGATCAGCTTGCCAGTTTCTAATACTTCTTCATGGGAAACGACTGTACCAGGTTTGGGGTCGGGATCTGCTTTATTGGTAATTGAGGAGACTCCCAGCACGCGAATACCAGCATGTCGGGCCACAATAACAGTGGGGACAGTGGACATACCTACCGCATCGGCTCCAACTGTTTGCAACATGCGTAATTCTGCGGGGGTTTCGAAGCTGGGGCCAGCTACGTAGCTGTAAACCCCTTCTTGTACTTCGAAGCCGTTGGAAACGGCCGTTTCTTTTGCCACCTGCCGCAAGCCTGGATCATACGCATCAATCATGTCAGGGAACCGAGGGCCGACCTTTTCGTTATTGGGACCACGCAGTGGGTTGTGACCGCCAAGCCCTACAAAATTGATATGATCTTTAATCAGCATCAAATCACCTGGGGTATAAGCTGCATTGATGCCGCCAGCAGCGTTGGTCACAATAAGAACTTGTATACCCAGTTCAATCATCACACGAACTGGCAAAGTGATTTGGGCCGCATTATACCCTTCATAGAAATGGGCGCGGCCTTG
>QQUD01000197.1 GCA_008501785.1 Chloroflexota bacterium | reverse complement strand
TTTCATTGGAAACTGTGCGTGAAGCGTATCGTAACAAAATGCTTAAAAGCGCAAATTCCTTTTCGGTTAAATCCAATTGTCGGCCAGCCTTCTCCACCCGTCTTTCCAACAAATCAATATCTAAAAAGCCATCCTGGTAGCGTTTATAGGGTTGCAATTTTTTCGACACACGTAAATTGGCCCGCACACGAGCTAACAGTTCAGATTGATCAAATGGCTTCACAATATAGTCGTTTGCCCCTAAATCAAGCCCTTTAATTTTATCATCAACTGATTGATGCGCAGCGCTAAGGATAATGATAGGTACATCTGAGGATTGTCTAATTTGATGGCAAACATCCCACCCATCAATACCCGGCATACTTATATCGAGCAAAACCAAATCAGGCTGCTCACGCTGAAACTTTTGCAAACCATCTTCACCCGTTACCGCCAGAACCGGATTGTAACCAGATTCTAAAAGAACTGCTTCCAAGATATTCAATATCACGCGGCTATCATCAATAACTAAAACCTTTGATGCTTGCATTTTCTCCCTCCAAAATTGCCTATCAATAGATTAGCGTGATGCGAATTCAATAATAAAAACATTCCTAAAACTCCTAACAAATAAACTAAACCACTGTCAACAGGTGCCCTGTTAGTTCAGTATCTAGAAACAGTAATAGGGTGTCAATCGGATTTGGGTCATGGATGAATCATATCAAAACCCGTATAATGCATTAAACACACTAAACAACTGTTTAATATTACCAATTTCTCACTCGATTTCATAATAAATTATGATTCTCCAAGGAAAAGCAACACCAAACGGCACAAATCATTACGCTCAAACATATTTTGATCTAACATATTTGCCCCTCAGCAATACAAACCTGCAAGTGAGCCAGGTTGGTTTTGGTTGTTATCGTATTGATCAAAAACAACCAGATCATAAGCAGGCATTGCAAGAAGCATTCGTGCAGGGTATCAATGTCATTGACACCAGCTCCAATTATACAGATGGTGGTTCAGAATTATTGATCGGGTCCGTTTTGCGGGGGTTGTCCGATGCGGGCAAATTAACTCGTGAACAAGTGGTCGTCGTATCTAAGGTTGGCTATCTGCAAGGCCAAAACTATGAATTAGCGCAGCAGCGGAAACGAGAAGGACGGCCGTTTCCAAACCTGGTCAAATATCAAGCGGGACTCGATCACTGCATCCACCCCGATTTCATCGAAGATCAGCTTACTCGTAGCCTGGACCGACTGCAACTAGAAACCATTGACTGCTATCTCCTGCACAACCCCGAGTATTATTTGAAATGGGCCAAAGTAGCAAATATTTTGCTGCCTGACGCACGAAGAGAATATTACCGGCGCATCCGACTGGCGTTTCAACACCTGGAAAAAGAAGTAGAGCAGGGGCGAATTCAATGGTATGGCATTAGTTCAAACACGTTTCCTATGGCTTCAAATCAATACGATTTCACTTCACTCGAAATTGTTTGGGAAATTGCCAACGATATTTCTAAACACCACCATTTCCGCGTGGTGCAACTGCCATTTAATTTGCTAGAAACTGGTGCGGCGACCAAGGTCAATTTACCTAATTCACGCAGTGTGCTGACTTATGCTCACCAGAAAAATCTGGCAGTTTTGGTGAATCGTCCGCTCAATGCTTACCACAACAATATTTTGACAAGATTGGCAGACGTGTTGCCACCCAGTTATCCCACGACTGTAGAGGAAGTGTCTACCACGGTTGACAGTTTGAAGGCGGCTGAAAAAGCATTTGAGGCAACCTGGTTGCCAAAAATTGAAACGGATGCAGAAACAAAACAACAGTTGCAAGAATACTTAGCCGTCGGAAACATGTTAGAAGGGCGTTGGCAAACGTTTGCGAGTTACCATAACTGGCGTGAGATTCGTGGACAATTCTTACTTCCTCGGGCACAAGCAGCGATAGAATTTCTCTCAAACCAGGGAAATTTGCCCGATATGCAAAATTTATGGTTAAGTGGTTATGTTGACTTAGTAAATGAAACAATGGCTGCTATCAGTGCATTTTACGAAGATAGCGGTCACAAACAAACCAAGATGTTACAGAAAACGGCCGTTTCCGCCGACCCTGAGTGGGATGCAGAGAGTTTGAGCAAAACGGCCGTTCGTGCCCTCCGTTCCACCGCAGGCGTCACCTGCACCCTGGTAGGAATGCGCCACCCCCACTACATCAAAGACATCCTCACCGAACTCAAACAGCCCGTCCCCATCAAAAACCGCGATGCATCATGGAATGAACTGATGCACAGAATTGAGGATAGAGACAGAATATAGCTCTTTCTGTCTCTGTCTCTGTCTCTGTCAACAACAATCTGACCCTCGATTACCGTTATGAACCTGAAGAAATAATATGGTAATCACCTAGCGTGTGCGTTCAGGTTCATTAAGGCGTTTTAGGCTTATACTCAATTACCTTATTATTTTTTAAAACGCCATTACGGAAATAGCTCTCGGCTCAAATACCAACTCCCCTCCCGCTGTTTTTGTCCTTTAGGGGCGCGGTCGTAGTAGAGTTCGAAAATACGGCCGTTTTCCACCATCACCTGAAAATAGTAGCGCCCTACACCCCACGATCCCCGTTTCGCAGCCTTTCGCAAATTTTCTGGTCGCATATTTGAAGCACTACGACCACGTCGTTGAAAATCACGCCATTCTTGCACAATTGTATGCACATGAAAAACTTCATCTCGCCACAAAATACGATCAGGACAGGAAGGCTTCTTTGTAAACAGTGGCGGTTTTTCAAATTCAACCGTCACTTGTTCACCAATAAAACTGGCTGAATGCTCCATTATTTGTGTACCCACGATAACGACGGTGCAGCAGAAATCTCCAACAACCGCTCTACTTCTGTGCCATCTACATTCATCTGCTACAGGCCAGCTGTGCTTACAAAAACCATCATTGCCCCATCAGTCGAAAATTCACCATCAAGACCAACTTCATCTACATTGGTCAGGCATTCTATTTCACCTCCG
>QQUD01000786.1 GCA_008501785.1 Chloroflexota bacterium | reverse complement strand
CTCCGATAGTGTACCTTAAACTCGTTTGTTCCACAAATGGAACACTTTATTTTGTTCCCGTGATGGAACAAGTTTGCAAGGAAAGCACATTAGAATGTGCTATATGAGGAACATTGTTGGTAGGCGAGTCAAACTTGCTCGGACCAAAATAAAGCCACGAATGACCCAAGCCGATTTAGCTGCAAAGCTACAACTGGATGATTGGGATATTGACCGGGTCGGCGTGGCTAAAATTGAAGTGGGTATTCGGCAGGTGACTGATTATGAATTGGTAAAACTGGCCAAAGCCTTGAATGTTTCAGCCGCTTGGCTTTTGGGGGAAACAGATAAACGCGCCTAACTGTCTAACAGAGCCTTAACGTCGATAGATTCTCCACCAGCAATAAAATCTCCATCCTTAAACTCATCCACCGACAACACAGCGTTCTTTTGTTCGTCCGACAGTTTAAACCACTCCCCTTCCATTCGTTGTGGATGCAGGGCAGCGTGGAGACTCTCTTCGGCAGCGGTGGCATTATCGGCTCTAAACGTGTGCAGCAACTTGAGTTTGTAGGGACTGGCGGTTTGCAAACTCAAGAGGCGACCTTGAGGATCATTTGATTTGCCAATTTTGTAATTTTTGGTGCGACCCAGGCGGATAAAGTAGACATATTCGGTATCATCTGCTGGTTGGCTGGCCAGAACCGACCGGCGTGGCTGCCGCTTGGGTTTGGCTTTGGATTTGGGCCACTTGCAACTCATAATGACAATTTCACTGTTTTCTGAAGCAAAGAACCTTTCTCGGCCAAAGCTCAAGTTGCCATCTTCATCAAAGCGCCGAATAAAGCGTCGAAAAATTGGGTCTTCTTTGTCATAAAATAGATGGAAGTTTGTCTTTTTTTGCTTTCGGCCCGATCGGGGATAAAAGCCGAAGAAGTAGGTGTCTTTTGGAGCTAACTGTCGTCTCTGTGTTTCATTAATCAGAACACTTGGCAGGCGAAATGAGACGGTTTTAGGACTGCTGATCACTTTAAGCTGCCAGCTATCGTCAAGCAGATGCTCGATTATACCTGGGGATCTTTGTTTATCTCTAACCCAGGCATAATAATGGGCCTGCGAGATTTTAAACATCGCTCCATCATAAAAGAAAGGGAAATTCGTTCCGTAATCAGGATAAATCACCTCATCTGCCTTTTTGCCGGCCGTTTTAATAACCCCCTTATCCACACCAAAACCGGTCAGGTAATGGAGCTCTTCAGCCACGCCATTCATGATTTCTTGGGCATGTTCAACCTGTTCGGCTTCAGATTGGCCAGATAAATTTCGCAGGTAGAAATCGCGGCGGGTAGTCTCTTGGCGTGCGGTATAGAGGGTCAAACTAATGGTAATATCAGGTTGACGTTGATAAAAGGCATAGATAACTTTTTTTGATTTCATCGTTTGTCATTACACCAATTCTCAATTTCTTGCCAGCTATGCACACCCTGCACTCAGTCGAAGGATTGACGGGGAACAATGCGAGACCTTATTCCCAATTCATCTGGATGTAGCTGTGTGTTTCTTCAGCATCAAGCGACCGAGTTGTATTCCCCAACCGCACAAAGAATTCTTTACCCTTATTGCCCGTCATAAAAGCCGGTGCGGCAGCTTTATCCACATCCACCGCACACACCTGTTGGCCCTCCAAATCTTCAAAACGTACCGCAATATATGGGGCGTACTCTGCGCCAATGTGGGTACTTACAAACGTCATTAAAGTCTGCTCAAATCCATCAAGTGACTTGTTCTTAACCAGTGTCAGGTCCCGTTGCAATCCCAGAACATTGCCATCATCTTCAACCCCAATAATCAACGTCCCTCCCTGCGAGTTGAGAAACGCAGTGATCGTTTTCAAGCAAGAGTATCGCAGATTCTTATTAATTTGATTTTGGATCACGTCCCATTGTAAGGTACTCTTAAACTCTAGCGTAATTCCCTCGCCCAGCTTAATTAAATCAGAAATGGACCGCTCGTGCATCACTTCCGGCTCGGCGATGAGGGCATCCATATACTCATTGATTTTGCGAGCGATCATCTCGCGGCGAGCCTGCAAAAAGTCGGTGTATCGCTCCACACGCCACAGATCGGGGTCCATCGGAATGAACTGCATGGCCAGAGATCCGGGATATTTCTCCTCGACCTGTGGCAAATACACTTCCGGCACCTCGTTAGAGAGCGTGATATTACTATCAGCCGTCAAGAAGGCCCGGTTTGCAATCTCGTTGACAACCTTACGGTGCAAATGGTTATCCGGATCAAAACCGTTTTTATATAGAACCGATGTAGGAAAAATGTGATGACTGTGCAGTTGATAAGCTTTGCCATGAGTGGTGCCCAGTGGTGCACCGTTAAACCAGTCGATAGCCCCGTGCGTTTTGGTCATAACGGAGGTCATTCGATATAGCGGATGTGAGGTTCCGCGGCCCTCAAGGTCGGCCGCTTTTACTTCAATCCGACCGCGTTGATCCACAATTTGCTCACGCAACACCGTCCAGGGGCTGGCGTGTTGTACGATCAGTGACAGGTCACGCTCTAGCCGTTGATCTGTCTGGGCCGTATAGCGAGACCACATCAAGGCCGCATATAACCAATGGGTGGCCTGCTTAATTGATGCCTCATCACTAAAGTGGATGTTGTTAATAGCCAGGTAAGCAACCAGCGGCACAAAAGCGTTGGTCGTGTTAACATCATCGGTAGAATGAATGAAGGCCCGTGTGGGTAATACGCTGACCAGATAGTCGAGAATTTTGATTAACTTGGCCCACCCCTCCAGTAGCTCATCCTTCTCTCGTTTATGGATATGTTCAAACAGGGCCCGTTGGGTCACCACCGCCGTCAGGGCGCGAGTCATAAAGGTTAGGTTAGATTAAAGTGGAAATTACGCGTGCTTAAATCATCAATTTTTGCCTTCATCTCGCGTCGGGCCTTTGGCCATTTTCCCGTAATGTGGGTCAGGGCCAGCTCAGCATCGGATAGTTTAGTGCCCTGACTGTTCACCCGATCAA
>QQUD01000996.1 GCA_008501785.1 Chloroflexota bacterium | reverse complement strand
AAATAACTGTTATTGTCAGGTTCTCGTTCGTGACAACTGGAATGCAACCGGTCTCATGGGCCTGGTGGGACAGTCAGCCCAACCCTCACTGCGGTTTGAGGGTGAACGAGGGCAAGTAAAACTAGATCCAGGACAGGCGACCACCGTGACCCTTTCTGTTGCCTCGGATGAACGGCCGTTTTTTGGCCGCAGTCGTCGCCATTCGTTTGAGATACGGGTGCGTGACGATATGGGACAAGCCCAAACACAAACGGGACAGATCGTGCTAAAACCGCTTATTCCTGCCTGGACATTACCTGTTGTTGAAATTTTGCTGGTGGTCCTCCTGGCTTCACTTTCAGTCTCCCGATTTTTTGGCAATAGCAATGCGCAAGGTGATAACAGTCAACCGGTTATGGCGCTGGAGCGTGCGGACGATGAACTGGTAGTTCCTATTGATCCCACCTCTGTATTGGAAGATGAGCAGGGTGTTCCCATTGATGGTGCCGCGATTGATGGAGAAGCGGCAGCTCCGGGTGGCGTTGAGTTTGCCCTTCCTGGCACTGAAACGGACACGCCAGATGGACTAGACGCACTTCCAAGTGTGGACGATTCTGATGGTGATGGTCTCTCGAATACGGATGAAATCAATATTTATGCAACGGATCCGAACCATGCAGATACTGATTTAGACGGTGTTGCAGATGGCGAAGAGGTTGCGAATGGGTCGGACCCACTGCGCTTTCCCTTGAAATTAGCAACACCCGCAGCCGAAGGTGAGCCAACGCAGCCCGCTGCACAGCCGCAGGAAACGGCCGTTCCCACTGCAACCCCCCTTCCTGAAGCGACGCCAACCACGCCACCCGATGACAGTGGTATTCAACTTTCGTTGGTGCCCAATGGCACCGGCTGGCTGAGTGAATCTGGCACGATTGAGACGGATATACCAGTACAGGCTGGTGATTTAGCAAACAATGAAGCCGTCTACGGCTTTTTTTCTTATGATATGAGCACGATTCCGGTGGGAACCAAGGTTACCTCGGCAAAATTAATCTTTCCCGCCGCCGCACAGGATAATCAAATAGAAGGATCTCCGTTTCAAGATTTGGATTGTTTAATGCTTGAAGCCACTGAGTTTGATTTACCATTGGTCGCAAGTGACTTCGACGCGTTTGGGTTTTATATTGACTGTGTTTCCAGCCAACCCACAACCGTTGATGTTTTAAACGATGTACGAGACGCCCTTGACTTTGATTTGCCCTATTTACAATTCAAGATCAGCTTTGCTTTTAAAACAGATGAAGACGGAGCCAATGATTTATACCAGGTCCGTACAGCCCCCACATTGGAGGTTATTTTTACATCGTAGGAGGAGCATTTCAGCCAAAAAGCTAAAAGCTAATAGCTAATAGCTGACAGCTAGACAATCATGAGCAATTTACTTGGACAACAAATCGCACAATACATTATTGAATCTGTCCTGGGTGAAGGCAGTATTGGGGTTGTGTATAAAGCCCGAGAGGAGCAAACCGATCATCGTGTGGCGCTCCGTGTCATTCACAACCCATTGGCCCATGATGCTGCTTTTCAGCACCGGTTTTGGGAGTTGGCACAAACGGCCGTTTCCTGGCAGCACGCTAATATCCTCCCTGTTTACGAAGCAAACTTTGTGAAAGGGAACTTATTTATGGCGATGAACCTGGTTGAAGGGGGCAGTCTTACAGATAAGATGCGTCAATGGGGCGAGATGCAACAGCCTTTGGCACTGATTGATGCGCTGAACCTGGTTGCACAATTGGCTGATGGTGCTGCCTATGCCCACGAAATGGGGATGCTGCATCGGTCTATCACACCGAGAAATGTGTTTATTCGCCGTGCGCCTCAGGGAACTGGCTATTTAGCATCGACCATGTTGGCCGATTTTGGAGTAGCGCATCTTATTGCACCCAAGCAAAAGGGTTTGGAAAACATTCCTGTACCTACGCTGCCCTACCTTTCGCCAGAACGTGTGCTTGGTGAACCGGTAGACGGCCGTTCTGACCTCTATGCGCTTGGCGTCTTGCTCTACCAACTTGTCACGGGCCATCTCCCATACGACATCGCGTCCGCCGAAAATGCTGTACATACACATTTACATGCTTTTCCGCAATCACCACGACAGTCGCGGACCAATTTGCCGGGGCATGTGAATCATATCATCATGAAAGCAATGGCAAAACAAGCGGACCAACGATTCCAAACAGGGCATGATTTGGCTATGGCCTTACGGGCTGCCTCCACGCATTTAGATGTCAATCTGATGACAGCCGAATTAGACGTCATTAGTCTGCAAAAGCGCATGAATCGGGGGAAACTGCCGCGCTTGTACATCACACACCCCTACGAAACAACCCGCATCATCCCCCTCGATCAAGAAGAGCTAATCATTGGGCGATCCCCCAACAACGACATTCGTTTATCCGATGAAAGCATCTCACGTCGCCATATCCATCTCCAATTCAAATCAGGAAAGCTGATTGTGATCGATTTGAACAGCACCAACGGTTCATTTATTGACGATGACCGCCTCCTCGCCCACAAACATCAGGCATGGCCAGCCAAACATAAATTGCGTATCGGTTCCTATGTTTTGCGCTGGGAATGATTGATTTGGGGTGGAAACGGCCGTATACTCCCCTCAAACCGTTGGACAAAACAGCGTTTTGTCCAAACCAACCGCAAAGGGGATTGAGATGCCTTACTACAAAAAACTTGTTGGAGAAAAATGTTATTTGTCGCCTTGTCTGGCAGAAGATGCCGACAAATGGGCTGAATGGTTAAACGACTTAGACATTACCATTCCGTTGGGGGACGAAGCCTACACACCTTACTCACTTGAGCTTGCCCAAGAACATGTGAATGACATGCTGCGCAATCAAACGCATACGTTTAGCATTGTTGATTTAGATACAAACACCTTGCTTGGCCGCTGTCTGCTGTTCGGCATTAATCAGATTGATCGCAACGCCATGCTCGGCATTTTCATTGGTGAAAAAGATTGCTGGGGGCAAGGGTATGGGCAAGATGCCGTCAAGCTGCTGCTCGATTATGGCTTTAACCTGCTCAACCTAAACAGCATCATGCTCGGCACTTTTTCGTTTAACGAACGTGCCATCAACGCTTACAAACGGGTCGGTTTTCAAGAAATTGGCCGCAGACGGCAAGCCCGAATTATTGGCGGCAAAAAACATGACGCCATTTTAATGGACATTCTGGCCGAGGAATTCCAGTCTGTTTATGTTAGCCAATTCCTTCCTTGAAAGATGGCCATGTGAATGAAAGATAACACTTGTTCAATCTGTAAACACATACCAGACAGTAAATGAAAAAACTTGACGACGGAACCATTCATGAGTGATTCTAACAATTTAGGCAAACAAGAAACGCTTGATTTAACCAGTTTGCAGCTAATTACTGTTCCTCAATCTGTGACGAAACACATGCTGTTAAAAAGGCTTGTTTTGGACGAAAATGTGTTAACTGAGCTTCCAGATTGGATGGATGTGCTGACTGAGCTTGAAGAACTTCATCTCGATAACAACAAGTTGTCGGAACTGCCGCCTTCGTTGAGTCATTTGGCAAAGTTGCAGATATTCAGCGCCCGTGCCAATAATTTGAAAGTGCTGCCTGATTTCATTTGGCAGTTGAACGATCTGAAACACCTTTCTATTGGTCAAAATCCGTTGCATGTGCTGCCAGAGCAAATTGGCGACCTGTACGATTTGACCCAGCTTTATGTGCATGATAATGAGTTAACGGCCGTTCCCACCACCATCGGTCAACTCACAAATCTAGAAATTCTTGATTTAGGGCATAATTTGTTAACGGCCGTTCCCCCCACCATTGGCAGCCTGCACAACCTCAAAACCCTTTATCTCAGCGACAACCAACTGTCAACATTGCCCAACACATTTTCTAATTTAAACAGCCTCTGCTATCTCGGATTAACCCATAACCAATTTACAGAACTGCCTTCACTAATCGGCAACCTCACGAATTTGCAAGAGCTGCGCCTTTACCATAACCAGCTTACCACACTGCCTGATTCCATTGGTAGTTTAACCCGGTTAAAAGAACTTCATCTCATGAACAACCGGCTGCACACACTCCCCGACACAGTGGGCAATCTAACTAGCCTCACCCACTTAGACCTGCGCAACAACCGGCTCAAATCATTACCAGGCACCATGCGCCAACTGCAAAACCTCACCTTTTTAGACTTACGCGCCAACCGACTCAACACCCTCCCCAACTGGCTTGCCGATTTACCCAACCTCACCAAGTTAGATTTGCGCTGGAACAAATTATGGACGCCCCCCTCCTGGTTCAACCAACTTGAACAACGCGGTTGCACGATCTATCAATAGGCTACCCTTATGCAAAAGCGCCATTACATTCACAATTCACAATTTATTATTCACAATTCATTATTCTCTTCTAGCTGAATTCAATCCAGATTTCATACCTTGTCGATGGCTCCCCAAAAATCAAGCTGATGCGCAATATAAACCAGCTCACCGGCTTCAATTTGTTGATGCCGCTGCGCAATCCATTTAGAAAAACGCTGCTGATCAAGTGCTGGATGATCCTTTAAAGCCTGTTCCATCGTGTGGATAATGAAGCGTAGAAAATATGCTTCATCTGCTAGATAGCCATTACCCCCTGCAAAGACAACCCAATCCGAACTACCTGCTGCTAAAATCATAGCCCCTGCTTCCCGCAGTTGCCCAAACAGATGACGGCCGCTTTGACTATCGCCAGATCGTTTGCCTGCGGTAATTCGTTCATCCATTGTGCGATGGTAAAGGTGCTCCACCAGCGCATCAAATGCGGGATCAATTGTTGGCTGCAAGATAGTGGTCCCGTCAAAGTTGATCGTGAAATAGAAATAACCACCGGGCGATAACAAAGAAAAAAGCTGGGGAAGCACGGCTGGAATGTCCATTAAATCAAGAAATGCATGAGCAATGAGGACATCCCAGGTTCGCACACCCTTTTCTCGCTCAATGAAGTCAAAAAGATCGATAGCTTCGAATTCGAGATTGATTTGTGTGGCAATGGGTGCGAGTCGTCGTTTTGCCTCATGAATATTTTCTGGCTGGCTGTCGATGGCTGTGTATTGGCAGGCCTGCAATAAATCCTGCCCCCATAACCGTTCAACCATTGTGCCAATGCCTGCACCAATTTCGAGGAAGGAACACGGCCGTTTTCCCACCACTGCCGCCATCTCATGCCACACCTGCTGGTTTAAAGCGCGATCATCAACTGTTTTTTTTGCAGACAGGTAGCGTGTGAATGTATACATAATTGACAATTGTCAATCGCCACTTGCCAATTGTCAATTTTACGCGCTTATTTCATCACAATCGGCAGGTAAAGAAAGACCTTTGCTTCGGCGGGAACGGCCGTAACCTCTCCCGACCATTGATGTAAATTACCGGCAGGGTCTCGGCTGGTAACTTTGTAGCCATAGGTGAGATTGGGGGTAACGGCCGTGTCCTGATAAGCATTCACAGCCCCTAGTGTTGTAAACGGTGCCTCTGGATATGTCCCTGGCACCAGTCGACGCTGGACCGAATACCCTGCTATCATCGGATGGGTATATTTCGACCAGGAAAGTTGGTTAGCTTCAAGCAATCCCTTCGCCGCAACCCCATCAGGGGCTGTATCTGCTGCTGACGTAATCAAATTTGCACTCACATCAGCCGTCATCGAGCTGCCATAGATATCTTCATAATATGAGGTTTCATAATATAGATAATAGTTGAGCCATGCAGTCATGTATTTTTGACTGAGATCGGTTTTCTCTGCGCCAGTTGTTCCGCCACAAGCTATACTGCAAAAAAAGTTTCCTGGATCAGGGAATGCGCAATGGCTGGCACCTTCGATATGATAATAAGCCTTGTGGGTTGCGCCGACGAGTGGGTAAATGTCTACATAATCTGCATCCGCATTACAGTTGTCAGCTGGCGCCCCCAGAATGCCGGTTGGTACACTGATTTGCGGCGCTTCTGCTGCAGCATTCCAAACGATAGGTC
This sequence comes from Chloroflexota bacterium, assembly GCA_008501785.1. The sequence goes on along the minus strand of QQUD01000996.1, from coordinate 5,823 downwards.
CTTCACCACTCGGGCCTCCTTCGTGGAAAACAGGGTCTAAGGCGACTACCGCCTGTACCCGATTGTCGCGTGCCGCTGCTGCCAGGGCTGTTGCTCCTCCCAAAGAGTAGCCGACGGTAGCTAACCGGTTTGGGTCAACTTGGGAATCATTTTCCAGAAAGCCAAGTACGTTGCGGAGTATAGTTAATCGGTCTTCAGCACTGTCAGGCAGTGTAGGGATGGCAACGACATACCCCCAACTGGCTAAATGTGCGCCATTGCCTGCATTCGCAGCAACGCCATCTGAAATTCCAAAAAAACTAAAACCGTGGGCAAAGGCAATGCCTGGGTAGGGTGACGACCGACCGGCACCACAGTTGGAAGGATAATAAATATCAACGTTTACACTATTTACAGTGTTTGTTTGCTTAGTGACAGTGCAAGGGCCGCTTTCGGTTGCAGTTGGGGTTGAACTGGGAGGGTCGGGAACGGCCGTTACTTCTTCCGACCATCCATGCAAATTCCCGGCGGCATCGCGGCTGGCAATTTGGTAGCCATAGGTGAGATTGGGGGTAACGGCCGTGTCCTGATACATGTCAATGCTACCTAATTCCACAAGTGGCGGGATTTCATCTTCCCCAGGCACTAATCGTCGTTGAATGGTGTAACCGGCCGCTATCGGATGTTCATACCGTGTCCAGGTTAGTTGGATAGCTTCTTCTTCGCCCTCAGCCGCAACGCCTTCAGGGGCTGTATCTGCTTCTGATGCAATCAGACTGGCATTCATATCTGCCAATACTGCGTTGCCAAACAGATAATCGTAATAATCTGTTTCGTAATAAAGGTAATAGTTGAGCCATGCCGTCATGTATTTTTGACTGAGATCGGTTTTTGCTGAATCCGTGACGCCGCTACAAAAACCGCCACAAAAATTGTTTCCGGGATCTGTAAAAACACAGTGGCTGGCTTCTTCAATATGATAATAAGCCTTGTGGGTTGCACCGACGAGCGGGTAAAGGTCTTTATAATCTGATTCGGCATTACAACTGCTGGGAGGCGCTCCTAAAATGCCTGCGGGTACATTGATTTGCGGCGCTTCTGCCGCAGCATCCCAAACGATTGGCCCTTCACCACTCGGGCCTCCTTCGTGGAAAACAGGGTCTAAGGCGACTACCGCCTGCACCCGATTGTCTCGTGCCGCTGCGGCCAAGGCTGTTGCCCCTCCCAAAGAGTAGCCGACGGTAGCTAACCGGTTTGAGTCAACTTGGGAATCGTTTTCCAAAAAGCCAAGCATGTTGCGGAGTATAGTTAACCGATCTTCAGCACCATCTGGCAATTTAGGGATGGCAACGACATATCCCCAACTGGCTAAATGTTCGCCATTGCCTTTATTGGCGGCTCTGCCGTCTGAAAGGCCAAACATGCTGAACCCATGAGCAAAGGCAATGCCGGGGAAGGGGGCCGTTCGACTTGCACCACAGTTGGTAGGGTGATAAATATCAACATTTACATTATTTATAGTGTCTGTTTGCTTAGTGACAGTGCAAGGGCCGGATTGGTTGGGAACGGCCGTTTTCAGAGAAGCAAATCCTGTCTGGTGAAATACAATAATCCAGACTGATAACAGAACGCACAAACCTATAAACAAATATCGCTTAGGCATCATACCCTCCTCTGCCAACAAAAAAAGACACACAACACATCTAGATAGTTTATTTACAACAAATCAAATGAAGCTCTTCCTGTAAATAGTATAACGTATCTGGTCCCAACTTTGTTACTAGATTGCCTTAGCGTGTTTACTGTAAAAATTTTAGCTAGCTGTCAAATGATAGTTTGATTTTGAAAAACCACTACTCAGATACCTATGCTTGCAACGACTGAAATAAAAAAGAGCGTATAGGTACGCTCTCTGCTCGCATTTGACATTATGTCAATTTATTGCGTCAATTTAAAATTAAACTGGCAAATAGTTCTATAATTTGACGATGTGACTTAACCTTTTTCAGGAACAGCGTACGGGCATTATCATCGATAATTGCATTTGCACGTTCTGTCAGCAATTTATGCGCTTGATGCAAGATTTTATTGGCTCGTGCATCCTTTGTCGCTGCCAGCACATTATGGCAGATCAAATACACTGTAAAAGGGGATTCTGCACCATCTAGGTTGGCAATGCTATTGAGCTTGTCGAAAATAGATTCAATATGTACCATTGCCTCTGCTAATTCGCCGGTCGCCAACGCAACATCAGCTAATCCCGCTTCAGATTCCATCAACAAAGCAGGTTGCTCCATCTCATGCCAAATAGCAACAGCTTCCCAAAAATGATCGGCCGCTTCTCCATATTGTTCACCTATTCTCAGCATGTTACCCAATGTTTGATGGGCAAATCCTTCAAGTCGTTTGCTGCCCATTTCGACAGATAACGATAGTGCTTGATTGGCGTACAATATGGCTGCTTCTTGATCTGTCAGGTAATGATGTATCAGGCCCAAGTTGATCAGAGACAGGCATTCCCCAAAGCGTAATCCGATTTCCCGGCTCAATTTTAACGCCGCATCATTATGGATTTTTGCCTGATCATAGTCGCCCAAGTTTAAACGAATGGCGCTCTGATTGATCAAGACGCGGCACCTTCCCGGTTTGTCCCCAATTTCAAAATAACTGGTTATTGCGTGATCCCAATAGCGTAAAGCGGCGGTGTATTCACCTTGGTCGTAGGCTATTTTGCCTAAATTGTTGAGCATATTGCTTTGGCCACGTCGGTTATGGGTCGTTTCGTAGAGAGCGAGGGCTTGTTTGTAGAGAGATTTTGCTTGGGGATAACGGCCGTTTTCCTCACAAACCACCCCCAAATACCGATAGCTGTCTGCTTCTAATTCTGGCAAATCATGCTCTTTGGCCAATGATAAGGCCCTTTGCAATCTTTGCTGGGCAGCATCAAATTCAGTCAATCGCTGTAACGCACGTCCCCATGTAAGATTGAGGGCCGCTTCAGCCGCTGTCGCACTGGCAGTCTGAGCAATGCGTACAGCCAACCGCACAATACTAATGACATCTTGATTGTCACCATTGTCTAACTTATAAAGCGCCAATCTGGCGGCAACCTCTGCGCGTTTCTTGTCACGATCTAGCGCATCAGCCATCGCCGCCAAAGCGGTCAAATTTTGACTACGTCTTTCTAGTTGCCCCGTGAGTGTATAAATGCGTTCCAGCCAAAACATCAACGAGTAACGCGCTTCAAATTGTGCATCTGGCGTCAGCTCTAACGCTCTACTAAAACATGACTGCGCAATGTCGTTTTCATAACTAGCAAAGGCGTATTCACCTGCGAGTCGATAAAGGCGGCTGGCTTTTTTGTACTCCCCTTTTTGATCATGCTGCTTCGCCAGTATAAGCGGGCGATTTTTGGTAGAGGAGGTACTTGATGATGTGGTCATAATGTTAGATTCGAGCAAAACTTTCTAAAAAATTCTAATGATCAAAATGTCACTTTACACATGTAAAACGAAAATTATTGGCTTAATCTTGCGGTGTTCCCTGTAGAAATTGCTGAGTTTATTCTTGAGGCTATTCCTGAGGGACCCAGGTGTTCACCATCATGGCCGCATCGCTCCATGCGAATCCATCGCTCCACGCGTACCCGTCGCTCCACGCATATCCGTCGCTCCATGCATAACCATCGCTCCATGCCTATCCATCGCTCCACGCGTATCCGTCGCTCCATGCGTAACCTTCACTCCACGCGTATCCTTGGTCCCATTTGTAATGACCACCAAGGCCCGTTATGTAATATTTGCCATCATTGTTTTGTTGATTAGCTAACCCACCGTAATGTTCAACACCAGCCAGGTCATTGTAAATATTTAAGCCGTTATTTGCACAGCCTGTGGCGTAGCTGTTAACAGCGTCATATGCGTTTACCAGGCCTGCACCCTGCTGGAAAACACTGTATGCTAGCTTGCCATTTTGGGCAACTGCTGGCCTCGATGTAGCCATCAGGCGGCATTTCACATCATCGGGTGTTAGCCAAGGGGTTTCGTCGAGGATGAGGGCGACAATGCCGCTGACAACGGCCGTTGCCTGCGAAGTGCCCGACATGGTGAAGTAATCACCCTGATCGTGAAACTCGGGGTACATTTCGGCAATTGTTGTTTGAGCCGACATGATCCCTTTTATGTGTCCACCTGGGGCTACCACTTCAGGTTTCACAAACCCTTCAACCGTTGGACCGGCTGACGAGAAAGATGTTAATCGATCATCTGTTGGATTATTGGGCGTATAATTGTCGGTCATGGCCCCAACTGTGATGATATATGGCACGTTTCCAGGTACGCCAATAGTCATTGGGTCTGGACCCTTATTGCCAGCAGAAGCAACCACAACAATGTCATGTTTCCATGCTTCCATTACGGCCTGGTTCAGTGGGTCTTCCCAGTAGTATGAATTGGGTGTGGCGCTAAAGGAGAGATTCATGACGCGAATGTCATATCTGTTTTGGTTAGATATGACCCAATCGATTGCTTCAATAATGTCTAGGTAGCTGCCTTGCCCTTGATTGTTAAAGGCTTTTACCGAAATTATCCCTGCGTCTGGTGCGATGCTGTTGTAATCCCCATTGCTGTTCTCTTCAATATTGCCAATGATGCTGGTCAGGTGAGACCCATGCCCGTGGTCGTCGCTGTTAGGTGGGTGCCATTCAGAAGTTTGACCAGTAAACACATTGTGATGTGCCCAGACGCGTAAATCACCCCAGGTATCATAAAGCAGTGCATCATGATCGTAGATACCGGTGTCAATCACGGCAACACTCACATACCCGAATAGTGAATCATCATGTACTGCGCCCGAATCCACCATTTTTCCGAAGTCGGCTTCAACAACCACCTCGGGTTCGGGCATCGTCACATCAACTTTAAGATTATCGATATAAATGTAGCCGTTAATTTTTTTTGTAATGTAAAATCGAATCTGTGTATCTGGGCCAGCATATCGAGAAATGTCGAATGTTCTAGCCTGTGAGCCGCTGTCTCCACTTGCGCGGTATGCTTTGGCAAGTGTATACCAGGAGGAACCATTTGGTGAAATTTGTATGGAAACACCTCTGCTGGCGTAAAAACCAGTTTCGCTATCAAAGCTTCGTTCTACTGATAATTGAGCGCTGGTTGCACCGGATAAATCTATCGAACGGCGGATAGAATAGCGACCCCTTTCATTTTCTCCGCCTATGCGCAAACAGCTTCCCGAGCTGCATTGATTGTTGTTGGGGTCTTCTGTAATTTGAATAATACCCTGCTCTGGGCCGTCGTTTTCGCCCGATTCCATCCACTCAGATGTCCAAGGAATCGTGCCATTGTTGTTTGAATAGGTGGGAGCATCGAATACATCCATCACAACATGGCCGCTCAAATCAGATTCCAGGGTAACGTCTTGGTTTTCCATGATGCGGTCAATCGCGGGGTGTGTTTGCAGTGTGTTAACTTGTGCGCGTGTCAAGTCAGCACCAACGGCGTTAATGACGTCTAATTCATGCGTGACAACGCCATTTACAGCCTGCACAGCAGCAACGACCTCTCCAATCTCTTGCCCTTGCACAAGATAGCTGGTTCGGGGTGCGTCCTCTGTTGCTTCTACGGCAGGAGAATTTGTGATTGCCATCGCCAACAACAATATTATTAGAAAGAGGATGGTCAAACCTGCCCCTTGTAACTTGCTTTTCAATTTCATGTCTTGCTCCCGAGGCATTCGGAACTGCTTTCGCCTCAGCTAAAAGTATTCTTTTAGCCTTGCATAAAATATATATAAAAAAACTGACGGGTTTTGTTACAAAGATTTAAAATC
>QQUD01000309.1 GCA_008501785.1 Chloroflexota bacterium | reverse complement strand
ATTCAAGATGCCTACACCCTGAGCCGCAGTCTCCCCTACCCTACGCCCATTAATGGCATTAGCTATATTCGCAACTCCGTTAAAATCACAATAGATGCCTATGATGGAAACGTCAACTACTACATTGTTGATCCTGACGATCCCATTATTCAAACATACAGCGCAGCATTTCCCGGTTTATTCCAACCCATGTCTGCCCTTCCTGAAGGATTGGAACAGCATCTGCGTTATCCCGAAGACTTGTTCCGCATTCAGGCAGAACAATATACAACTTATCACATGACAAATGAGCGCGTCTTTTTCTCCAAAGAAGATCAGTGGAAAATTCCAAATGAAATTTTCCAGGGTGGTGAACAAGAAATAGAACCCTATTTTGTGCTGCTGCGCCTCCCAGGAGAAGAAGAAAGTGAATATTTGCTGATTATGCCAATGACACCGTCCAGTAAAGACAATATGGTCGCATGGCTGGCGGCACGAAACGATCCTGGACATTATGGTGAACTGGTCGTTTACCAACTGCCAAGACAAGAATTGATCCTTGGACCTATTCAGGTTGAGGCCCGCATTGATCAGGAACCAGACATTTCAGAACAGTTTACTTTATGGGATCAAAGTGGCTCTGGCATCATTCGCGGCAACTTGTTAACCATTCCAATGGGAAACAGTTTCTTGTATGTCGAACCTATCTATTTACAGGCAGAAACCAGTGCATTACCGGAGTTAAAGCGCGTGATTGTTGCCACCAATTCACGCATTGCCATGCGCACAACGCTTGATGAAGCATTAACTGCTTTGCTTCTAGAGGCACCATCGGCTGAAGTTATCGTAGATGAGGCGCCACCAACAGAAACTGATGTGACTGAAGAAACAACACCTCAAACCGAACCCGCACCGGCAATTGATGAAACATTCGAAGAATTAGTTGCTTCTGCAAATGCTCATTTTGAAGCAGCCGAGGCCGCGCAACGTGACGGAGATTGGACAACGTATGGGCGCGAATTAGAGGCATTACAGGCAGACTTAGAAAAACTCGCTCAAATAATTGAATAAATTTTCTTAACTGTAAACAGTAAAAGCCGGTTGATTTACCTCAACCGGCTTTTTGTTTTTCAATTTAATTTTTTTGTGTGTTTATTGTTGGGCCTGGTTCCACACACCCCCACTTTCATTTAGCCAGTTTAAAAACTCGTCTTCTGGCAAAATATCTTGGTCGTTTGATTGCAGCCAGTTAGCGGCCGTTTCTTCTAACGCAGTAAACTGTTCCTCAAAGCTCAAGCGCTGTTCAATTGCATCTACAATAAAACGGCTCTGTTTTTCTGGATGAACGCAATTTTGCAAACGCTGCACGAGGCTTTGTGGTAATTTTATTTTCACGACTTGTCCATTTCCTTGGTCATTTTCGGGATCCATATGCACACTCCTATGATGACACCCCTTCTATTTTAATTGGATACCCCCTATTTTGACAACCCCAATTTATGAAAAAAGATAGGTATTTGACACTTTTTGAAGTTTATTGACAGCAGACACCCTCGAAACAGCGAATGATACGATTGGGCTTATAGTGGAATCGTACAATTTGCCCTTGTTGAAAATCTACTTTGTTGTCAAATAAGATTGTAGTAGCGTCCGTTTGGGTATCTATATAAACGAGTTGCACATGGTGATTACCGGTTGAAATTGGGAATTCACCCCAAAATGGGTCAGGTGTCTGTGAAAACAACTTTTCAGGAGAATAACTTTGTACGAAAACTGTTTGCCCATCCACTTCAAGGTGCAATTCTACCGGATTTTGAGGCATCACAAATGCGCCGGTTCGATTGAAAGGTTGCGCAGGGTTATCTAACAAAATGCGAATTTGAGATGTCTGAGAGGGTTGCGGTGTAAATGGTATATCTGTTAAAAATATTTGAGCAATCATGACCACAGCTAATAAACCAAAGGCAGCCACAAAATTGCGCCAGTTTAGCGATGGGAACATGCGACGACTTACCAGATAATTGGGTTCTGCTGCATTCCCACGCTCGGAAACGGTCATGATGGGTGGGGTTTGCAAGCCTTTTGCAAATTGATCGGGAGGCAGCCAAACGGCCGTTATCGGCGCATTCGCATACGGTCTTCTCAAACGCGGCACCCGTTTCCGCACCAAGCGCCGTTCTGCCCAAATATTGCCTTCCCGATTGGCACAATCAAATGGAGGACACCCAATCACCTGCACTTCGCTGGCCCCGGCATCTAAAGCACGCGACATCAAATCCGGTGGGGCGGCTCCCACACAAGGCAGCGTTACAATTTCCAGCCCTTGTTGCAAGGCTAAGACTTGCCCATTTTCCAGATAAGGCTGTGCGCCGTGTGCCGCATGTCGTTCACATGTAAACACAACCTTCACCTTGCCTTCTGGTGCTTTTGCTTTGGCAATTGCCAACCGTGTTGCCACTGTTGCCCACATGATTTCCGGTGGTGTATCGCCCATCGTCACAGCCAAAATATCACATGACCCCACACAAATCCCACATGAAACACAGAGGCTGGGGTCCTCAATTGCAATGTATTTATGCCGTTTGCCGTCATGTCGCTCCACCATTTCAATTGCCCCATACGGACAATCCAACGCACATTTCGTACAACCAGTACAGCGATCCTTGATGATGTTGACCTTAGGCAAATCAATCGGAATTATTGTAGGTGCGCCATTTTCAGATGCAGAAGTGGCTGCACTCCGTTTTTTCCGATGCGGCAGCCACGGCAAAACAATCCCGATTACCGTCACCACAAACAACCCACCCCACACCACATAGGCCCAAAAATTGCCGTCCGTTGGCAAATAAAACAAGAATAGTGGATCAACTGTCACAATATCAGGAATTTGATTTGGGTTAGCTTTGGGCAACATGCCAACAGGGAAAAGGGCTGAAATGAGCAGCAAAATAGCACCAATCCCCAATGTCCAATGCAATTCTGGTAAAAATTGGGCGCGTTTCAAACGCAAAACATGAATGATAAAAAAGCCAACGACAATTAAATACAGCACCACATGCACAATTAACAACAGCAATAGCAACTGCCAGCTCTCACCAGAGTTTTCTGCCGCTGTCAATACAGCAACATATTGGTCACCTAAATTAGAAAAGGAGTTAAGAAAACGAATAAATCCGTCGTTAATGAGCTGGGCACGCTCATCAGCTATCAACCAATATCCGGTGACGCCAGCCAGCCAGATAATAAAGGTCATGACAATGCCGGATATCCATGCCAACCACCGCTGCCCTCGGAATCGTTCCATAAACAGGGTGCGGTAAGCGTGTAGTAAGGTCGTGATTACGAGTGCGCCAGAGGCGTATTTATGCACAGCTCGGCCTACACGTGCTAAAAATGGACCTTCGATACGTGTTAAAACAGACTCGTATGAAGCATCTATGCCATATTGGAAGAACAGGAAGATGTAAAAGCCAGAGAGTCCCACGACAATTGCTAAAAATGAGGCAATCGTGCCGGAGTGGTAGAAGGGGTTGAGTTGGGTGGTACCGGTTAGATGGGCAAACGGCCGTTCCACCCACAACGACGCCTTCTCCAACGCATACGCCCACCGCCCACGCTGCGGAACCCACGAATCCAACCTTTCTTTTGCAACCAAATTTCCCTTCATCACCTCATCCCAGGCACCTTTATAGTCAAAGTTATTCACTTTGCTGGGATTTTTTCCAGGCAGTTGAATATTCGGCTCCGTTGGCTGACAATCCTGCTCAGGGTCTACTCCGGATAGCAGTTCAGGGTCTTTCCGCTTCCGTGTCTGCATAAGTACAAACCATTTAAAATAAAAACGTGGTACGTAATTCTCTTTTTTGTATCGAATTACGTACCACGTAGTCTGTCAATTCAATTTAAAAAATCGTTATTCGCCCTGAAGCGTGAGCATAAAGGCGACAATATCGTCAATATTTGGAGCAGGTATGTCTGTTCCGTAGTTTGCATACATGACACCTTCAGCATAGCCTTCAGTGATGTGTGCATTCGGTTCTACAATTGATTGCCGAATATACTCTTCAACACTCATGCCAGGAACGACCCCTTCTGAGCGCTTGGCAATATCATAATGAGACGGACCAACTAGAACCACGCCTTCCTCTAAAGAATGGCAGGTAATACAGCCCGGTGCGCTAGCAGAACCAATTACGGTCTGTTTGAACAGCTTCTCACCATTTGCCACACTTGGCCCACCACCGTCTGCTGCATCTCCCCCACTGTCACCGCCACCACAGGCAGCCAATACAAAAGATAGGGAGAGGATTAACAGAATCACTAATATCAATTTTCGCATTTTTTTAAAATCCTCCAAATAAAAGAAGTTTATAGACGATGGATCATGCTCGAATTTACACAATCCATCATTCGATTTTACCACACCCTAAATCCGGGTGAAGTCATGTTCAGATTCGATATCATCGCAATCAGAACGGGTCCATAAGCAACAATAATTAAAACAATGGTAGCCACTAACCAGGGACGCCACGTATCCAGCCACGCGGGTGTGGGTTCTGGATGCAATGGCTCGGCCACTGGCATTTCAATAACTTTTTGCAAAGCTTTCTTGGAAAAGACTGTTCCAATCATATTGGCATAGAAGAGAAGTCCACTAATGCCCAGAATAATGCCACCTACTGCGGCTTCAATTAACAACGGCTGCCAGTCAGGAGAAGCATAAGGCGCGATTCCCAACATAGTACGGCGTGGCGCACCAAAATTCAGCCCCAAAATGTGCAATCCGTTGGACATCAGCAACATGCCCCCAAACCAGGTCCATGCCTGCCATAGTGCAACTTTGCGGTTCCACAACGGCTTGCCAGCCAGTTTTGGCACCAACCAGTAAGCGATACCAAAGAAGCTCAATGTTGTGGCAGACCCAACAGTTAAATGAAAATGTCCCGGCACCCACATCGTATTGTGAATGACCAAATTTAGATTATATGAAGCGTTGGTCAAACCGCCAATGCCACCAAAAACAAATAATATCATCGCCAGATTTTGGGCAGCATATGAGGGATCACCCCACGGTAACGTGCGAATCCAACCTAACAAACCTTTACCGCCACGGGCACGTCCACCAATTTCAAGAGATGCAACGACATTGAATGCAGTTAACATACTGGGTACAAAAACACCATAGGTCAAAATTGCATGAAGCGCTTTCCAACCAGCCGGTACACCGGGGTCTACATATTGGTGGTGGAACCCGAGTGGTGTAGAGAGCAGCAGGAACAGCCAAAAGACCAGTTTTGCCAATGGCTCGCTAAACAACTTCCCGCCAGCTTGTTTGGGCATCATGCCATACCAGGAAATGTAGGCAGGCAGCAGCCAGAAGTAAACCAGTGGATGCCCGGTAAACCAGAAGAAAGTGCGTGCCAACTGCACATCAACCCCTTCTATCAAGCCCAGGGACCAGGGAATTAAGAACCACAACATTTCAATGGCAATGCCCAGGGTGGAAATTTGCCACAGCACCATGGTAATCAATGAACCAAGGGCAATAAATGGGGTCGTCTCACCTGGGTTTTCTTTCCGCCATTGAATATAGGTTAAATAATATCCTACACCGGCAACCCAGGAACCCACGACAACCAGCGTCAACCCAATATAAAAGAATGGGTCAGCCTTCATGGGTGGATAAAAGGTAAACAATACAGTTGCCAGGTTCATCAAAATAGGAATGGCAGCCATGACCGTGCCAATGGTCATTGTAATTAACGCGGCCAGGTTTACTTTGGGATGTGTTAATTCACGATTTAGGCTGCGGGGTATAGCAAAGGTAAAGAACCCAACAATAAAAAAGGTGGTCCAAACTAATGCATTTAGAACGGCATGAATGGTCAAGCCTTGATAGTAGCTTGCCAAACCAATGCTGTTGAGGGATGAATAAAGATTAATCCCCACATGTTCTAATTTCTGCAAGGGGCCAAGTGACCCTCCTATAAACAAGGCTCCCATGGCAATACCGATATTCCAGGCAGCCAGCTTGTTTTCACGAGCAAACATAAACTTACCTCCATAAACTGGCGAGCATGACCATCACCAGCACCAGTGCAAGATAAAGGTTAGAAAAGTGGAACAGTGCAAATGCAGGTTTTCTTTCTGCAGGTTGCGCCAAAAGTCGAATGGTGTATTTCACCAGAAAAACGGTTGAGATGCTGATAGGGATGAGATAGAACCAATCGACCCCAGGCCAAATACCAAGAGCAAGACCGGAAACGGCCGTAAACACAGAATGCAACGCCGTCCATCTTGCCGCCACAGGTGGTGCCACACGCGCTGGCAGCATCGGGTAATCAGCCTTGATGTAATCTGACCGATATGCCAACGCCAATGCCCAAAAATGAACCGGTGTCCAGACAAACACCAGCACCGCCAAAATCCACACCGACACATCGGCCCAGGCCCCAACTGCCGCACCACCACTAATGACAGCACAGCTGCCCGCCGCACCACCAATCACAATGTTGAGTGTGGTGCGTGGCTTCAGCCAAATGGTATACACACCCACATAAATCACCGCACCCGAAAAAATCCAAAAGGCCAACGGACCGTTAAAAATGGCAGCTAGAGCCGTCGCCAACAGCACCATCCCCCCACCAATCGCCAAAATAATGTGAGGATTTCCTATCTGCCCCGTTGCCAACGGTCGCGCCGCCGTGCGGTTCATGCGGGCGTCACGGTCCCGTTCCAAATATTGATTAATGGCAGATGCACCACCGGCCGACAGAAGTCCTGTCACGGCCAGCAACAAAAACTGCCAGATGCTTGCTTGTCCAACGGCAATGGCTCCCAACGCGGCTCCACCAAATGCTGACAACAGCAGCAGGAAGACAACGCGAAGCTTGAAGAGGATAACGGCCGTTTTCCAAATCGAGCGTACAGGTCGAATAGGTTGGACTAACTCATTGACAGCATCCATACTCACTATTCCACTATAATTTTGCCGAACATCGTATGATGATTCACACCACAATATTCGTGACAAACAATATTATATTCACCCGGCTCATCAAAAGTCGCCGTCAATTTTGAAACTTGACCGGGCAAAATCATCATATTCACATTCGTGCCATCTATCCTAAATCCATGTTGAATGTCTTTACTGGTCACATAAAATGTAACCGTCGAGCGAGCAGGCACCGTAATGGGTGGCTGCCCATAATTCGTCGAACCAGGTGAGTACATCCAGGTTTGCGCCAAAACGTACACTTCGTACTTCAAAGGCGCTAACTCACGTGTGCGCTCCTCAACTGGGGCACTCCAGGGAGAATCTTCATCTGTTGCTACTGTACGCGGATCAACCTGATCGACCGGCTCTGGAAGCTGGATACCATAAGCAAAACCGCTAATTAAAACGGCCGCTGCAAATACCGCTATCAAAGCGACAGTACCAATGATGTAATTCCTTTCACTCGGATCAATATGCATTATACGGTCACTCCCCTTGCCAATAAGGTAAGGTAAGCACTACCCCACAAAGCAATAATCAGGAGCACAAAAATGATCATAATGGCAACAGTACCTTGCGGTGCTTTGTATTTCTTATCCCGATCTTCCATAAATACCTCCTTCAAAAATGCAATTCAATCGTAACTAAACAATGGTTCTTTAGGATTTCATGGGGTAAGACCCACATTTTGCGTCGGAGTGAAGGCTTTAGCCGGTTCTCACGGCACATGTTCCGGCTAAAGCCTCCATTCCCCTTGAATTCCCAAAGAGCCAGTTTTTAAAAGGTTTTCACTCAAAACCCTCAGTGACTATAGCGACCCCTGCGGTGAATCTCCTAGAAGTTCATAAGCCCTTATTAATGTCGAACAAGGTAACGTAAATCATCTGCGATGCCTTCAGATGGTGTATCAAATGGATATAAAAGACGTAAATGTCCATCTCGGTCAATCACCGTTACAGTTGCTGTGTGGTCAATCAGATAGCCAGAATCAACAGAGCCTTCATGTTTTTCAAAAAAGACACCATATTGAGTCGTTAGCCCCAAAATCTCTTCTTCAGTTCCGGTTAATCCTAAAAATGATTCATGAAAGTGATTCGCATATGCTTGCAGTTGTTCGGGGGTATCACGCTCAGGGTCTACTGAAATCAATATGACCTGTACCCGATCGGCTTTGTTGCCAATTTCCTCAACAGCTTGTTTTAATTCCACCATGGTCGCTGGACACACATCTGGGCAATAAGTGTAACCAAAATAAAGGAGTACAACTTTGCCACGAAAATCCCTCAAGCTGACAGGCTGCCCATCGGCCCCTGTGAAAGTGAAATTGTTTGCAGGTTCGGGTGCGCGAATCACAGTTCCATGAAATTGATGTCCACCAATAATAGGTGTTCCAATCGCGGAACTAATCACAACCAAACCAACAAACAAGCCAGCAAACAAGCCACCTACAATTAAGAGCCACGTTTTAAGCCCAGATGTTGGCTTTTTCTCATCTGAGTTTGGTGAATCGGCAACTGAAGTCATACAAAGGTCCTTTTTATATTTTTAACAAACTGCACACTATGAAAGCAGCTATCTTGGGTAACATAAGAATAAATGCGCAGCTTCATAAGCATATTTGTTCACACCGTCACTATTGTGTGCCTCATCTACAAGCAGTCCGATATCACGCATTACAATATTGAACTCAGGTAATCCCCGCCGATATTCGGCACGGAGGACGCCAGCCCCATCAACTAACATCAGGTCTGGAGCAAGTTGATAGGAACCATCATCTAACTCTTTATAAAAAGTGCTAAATCCACCACCTATTACCCAGCGGACTCGTTCTTCTGTGCCTGTTAAAAAATGCCAAACATTTGAATTAGCTCCCAAAGAATCCGACACAACCATTAGCTTATCCGGTGTATCATCTGGATCGATGGAAATTGTGATCAATTCAACAGGAATATCGCCTGTATCCATCTTCAATATTGCTGTATAAATATCTTCCATTAACGGGGTGGAACTGACGCAATTGTCAACACAATTACTATAAGTGAAAGAATAAAGTGCGATACGCCCGCGCATATCTTCATTGGTTAATTGTTTGTTGTTCTGATCGACTAACGCAAATCCAGGAGCCAGCGCAATGCGTGGCAACACAGTAATTGGCTGGAAAACGACAAATAAAACAATCCCAATTGCACCCAAAATGACAAGCACATAGAAATAACGTGTGATAATTTGCACCAGGCTTGTTTGTTCTGGCTTTTGAATGGGTTGCGCGGTTGCCGTCATCCCCTCTCCAATTTACTCGGAACGAATTTCTATTTCATCTTCGGAGACATAATTGACATGGTTAGGATGAGGTCGCGGATTTTTCTTGAGTTCGTGTGCTTCATCCACAAGCTTTTGCAAGGTCATCTCTTTTAATTGCTGTGAAATGTTGATCTGCAATTCGCCCCAAAAGTCGTGAGCGGGGCAAAGAGCCTGACGATCACACTCGTCGGGGTCAAGTAAACAGATATTGAGACAAACCGGACCTTCAACTGCTTCTAATACTTGCAAAAGATTAACCTTGTCTAACGACCGTCTTAACATCAACCCACCAGCCGGACCTGCATACGTGGCAACGAGGTTGGCTTTTACCAAATCGGCCGTAATTTTGTGTAAAAATGCTTTTGGCACACCCGTTTTACGAGATATCTGACGAGACGAGATACGTTCTCGCACCTGCAAAAGTCCCAATTCGATCATGATTCTAACTGCGTAATCTGCTCTTCTTGATATTTGAAACATAGTTAATGTGGACCCATTCAATCAACGTTGCTTATGTGCATGAATTTACCCAACATTGCAATCAATATGTAGTGATATTTGTCATTCGGTGTACATGACAAATGACACCATGCGCACCATTTTTCACGAATTTTGATTTGATGTGAAAAAAGTCACAGCGATCTTTTCTCAATTCCACTACTATATGGTTACAAACAAAACGTATTGGTAATCGGGAGCGACTCAACACAAAGCTAGAGGTTAGAGCTAGAGCTAAAGCTAGAGATTGGAGACTGAAGACTAGAGACTATAGACAAAAGTCTCCACTTAAAGTTGCTTCCAAATAATTCTGAGATGTATTGGTCGTTTGATTTTTCTCACAACCACCTATTTGTAGAGATAAAAGGTAGGGTATCATGATTGTTTCGATGTTATTAGCCCATTTGGTCGGCGATTATATTTTGCAATGGAATAAGTTGGCGTATTGGAAAAGTCGAGAGTTAAAAGGGGTGACTGTTCATTGTTTAATCGTCCTTGGCGTGACATGGTTGTTTGCACTTCCTTTTGACCCGACATGGTGGGATGGTGTGTTATTAATTAGCGGCTTGCACTTCTTGATTGATGCATCACAGTTGTTGCTGAAACCACGGATTGCACCAATGGCACGGTTTGCGCTGGATCAGGTGGCTCATTTTCTCGTCATTTTTATGGTTTTGGCCTGGAGTGGTTTTCTAGATTGGTCGAATGTGACGGTGCAGTTAACGGCCGTTTTCCACAACGACCGCCTCCTTCTATACCTGCTCGGCTACGCGTTCGTGACCATGCCTGCTTGGGTAATTATCAAATTCCTGGCCTATGGGCTGGTACAAGGCGACGCGCCAGAATTTGGCGGCAACAGCAAATATTTGGGCATTGCTGAGCGGGTGTTAATGACGACTTTTGTGGCGATGGGGCAATTTCTGCTGGTGCCACTGGTGGCTGCGCCGCGACTGTTTATGGAATGGCGGGAAATTAATGCGAATGAGCAAACGGCCGTTTACCTCGCCGAGTTGCTGGTCAGTGTCATCCTGGCCGTTTTGATTGGCTTAGCGCTGAGTACATTGTAAGATTGATGAACAGAAGGTAACTTACCCATCTTCCCGGAAGCTTTGAAACAGCTATTTCAAGCAAAAATACCTCTCAACTTCCGGGAAGATTACTAAACAGTTACTAAATCACTACCTTCCGTTCGTTCATCTGCAAGGATGGATGAGTACAATGAGTGTCACACAAACAATTTATCGGCCAATTTCAGCACTACAAAAACCAGGCCGGGAAAATCAAAAGCAAATGGCTGACTTTTTACGACAAACAACCTTATTCGCTGACCTGCAAACGAATGAGCTAAACACGATAGCAAAAGATATGCGCAAAAAGCACTATCGTCAGGGCGAAATCATCTTTCGTGAAGGAGACCCAGGTCGAGTTTTGTACCTCATCAAATCGGGACAAGTACGTATCTTTGTCAACGGCCTTGACGGCAGCGAAACATCTGTGATTTTATTTGGCCGCCCTGGGGATATTTTTGGGGAGCTGGCTGTGATTGATGGGCTACCTCGTTCGGCAACGGCCGTTGCGCTCGACGACACCATCCTTTACATCATGCGCCGTGAGCAATTCCGTGAACACATGCGCCGCACACCACAACTGTCACTCAACTTCTTGAAAGAACTAAGCCGCCGCGTTCGTTACAACACGATGCAAATGGACAGTCTGGCATCATTGCCAGTGCCACAACGATTGGCCCGCAAACTGATGGAATTGGCTCAGGACTACGGGAAGGTGCAAAAAGATGGCGTTTTCATCGATATGCTGCTCACCCAAGGCAACATCGCCAGCCTCATCGGTGCCACCCGCGAAAGCACCAACAAAAGCTTACGCGACTTTCGCAAACGTGACTGGATTCGGCTCGAACAAGGACACATCACGATTCTCGACCCCGACGCACTCCGCGCCCAAGTCAGTGGTTAAGACAGCATTATTAAATAACTTCTAAACGCAGATTTTCAAGATTTTAGCGCAGATTTATAAGATTTTTAGGTTTCTTTCTTAACTATCTAAAATCTGCGCATCAATCTGTGGCATCTACGACTATCTCTGCGGATT
>QQUD01000416.1 GCA_008501785.1 Chloroflexota bacterium | reverse complement strand
TTAGTCATGATCTTCTTTTGCCTCATTGTTTACAAGCTGCAAATAAACGTCTTCGAGTGAATGTCGAATTTCGCCCACAAAATGAATATCGGCTCCGGCATCAACCAGCAGCCGAATCATATTGGGATTATGTGCTTCAGGCTCATCAAGCGCAACGAGCAGTTTGTTGTCAATCGCTTGCACATTTTTGAGATAGGGCAAATCGTCAAGGGTTGGCAAATAGGTTTCGGCCGTTTCTGCCAAATGAAACACAACTTGACGGCCGTAAAGCTGCCGCCGCAAGCCTGCCGGAGTATCCACCACGCGTAATGTTGACTTAAACACCCCAATCCGATCACAAAGCCGGTCTGCTTCATCGAGATTGTGGGTAGTTAGAAAAATGGTACGCCCTTCACCTCGCAGTTCACTGACAAAATCGCGTACCAGTTTGGCCGCCTCTGGGTCTAACCCAGCCGTCGGTTCATCCAAAAACAGGATGCGGGGTTCGTGCAGCAAGGCACGTGCAATTGCTAACTTTTGCTTCATCCCTTTGCTAAATGTGCCTGCCGGATCGTTGCGACGTTCCCACAAGCCCAACATGCGCAAATATTTCTCGACTTGCCCCACAACATCTGACACTTCATAGAGTCGGGCGTAAATGTTCAGGTTCTTCAACGCCGACAGCCGATCATACATCCCTGGAGTCTCAGTGAGTATGCCCACATTCCGCCGAATCTCCTGATCTGCCTGCCCAAGTGCAAAATTCATGACCGTTGCCTGCCCACTTGTCGGCGTAATTAAACTGGCTAACATGCGAACAGTTGTCGTTTTGCCCGCACCATTTGGCCCTAAAAAGCCAAACACTTCACCCTCGGCAATGTCTAATGACAGCCGATCAACGGCAATGAGGTCTCCAAATTTTTTTGTTAACTTATTTGTTTTAATCATGGTTAGAAAAGGTTGCAAGTTGCAGGGGGCAAGTTGCAAGTAAGAAAAAATCAATCTTATGAATAGCGGGTTTCATCTAGTTTTTCGGTGGTTATTGTGGGTTGTGGGGGGTGGAATACGGCCGTTTCCCCCTCCACCTCTTCTTCTTCCTCTACAGGCTCATCGCCATCCCGCAATCGCAAAATAATAACAATACTCAAAACAGCAATGAGGCCCGTTGACACTTCTGCAGCAACAGCACCCCAGCGTGTCACCGTAATAACTGCTAACGCATTAATCAGCGTGTGCCAGCCAATGGCAGCCCACAGCCAGCGCAGTTGACCCCGCACAAACACCTGCATTACCAGCAGCGAAGCAGATAGGTGAAAACTAATTGCAAAGATTCGTTCGACCGCACCGAGCAAGGTCATGTACCAAGGCAAGCCAAACATCGCTTCAATTTGTTGTTCTACCAATGGCAGTTGTTCAGCCGGAATCACGTCCAACAGGGTTCCATTGCGAATTGCCAGCAGCACGCCGAAGTTCACCAGCCCGAGCAGTCCCACCAAAATGGCCTCAATACCACCATGCCCTGCACCAAGCATCAGCCCTTTTTTCCAAACGCGTGCATCTTTGGCCCAGAAGCGGTAGGTGAGGTAGCGAGCACTTTCTTCGAATATACCAGCGGAGAGACCGAGGAAAACGGCCGTTATCACCAAATTCCCCCAGGCATCCACATCTCCCGGCAGCCAGCCCAACTGCTGCACCACCAAATTAAACGGAATATGCCCAACTTGTGACAGCACAAACGTAGCTGCCCCCATACCCCAAAACGCCCAACCAGGCCGATAGCGCTGCTGAATCCACCTCGCCAACAGAATTGGCAATGTAATCATTAACAAAAAATTGAGAAGCAAAAGTGCAGTAATTATCATAATGTATAGTACGCAAATCTAATTATCTAAGTTTCATACATAATGTTCAAACTCATCGCGCAAAATCTGTTTTTCATTGTGTTATACTTTAATCCATGAATCGAAAAGAGGCATTGGCAAAAATTTGCAAACAATACTTTATTCAAACTTTGTATGTTTTTGGTAGTCGTTCCAAATCGATTCAAGCGTGGATTTTGGAAGGCTTACCGCTATCGGCCAACAACAGTTCGGATGTTGATGTAGGTATCAAACCCAATAAAACTTTGTCTATACGGGACAAGGTAATGTTGGCACAACAATTGGAAGATTTCTTTGGCGTATCTCACGTTGATGTCGTCCTCCTAACTGAAGCAGACCCGTTTCTTGCTGCAAACATCATTCGTGGAGAGCGTTTGTATACCGAAGACACCTATCTGGCCGATGAATATGATTTGTACATTTTACGTCGAGCTGCAGATTTGATTCCTTTAGAGCTGGAAAGGCAACAACTAATTCTGGATAGGCACACATGACACCCGATAAGATTTTAAAACGAGTGGTTCTGGATCGCCTAGATTGGGTTGATCGCATGATCAGCGAAATTCAATCATTACCCTTGCAAGACCGAGATGCTTTTCTTGCTGACAGCCGCAATGTGTGGACAGCTGAATCTTGTCTACGCCGCACACTTGAGGCTTTGCTAGATTTAGGTCGGCATATTTTAGCAAAAGGGTTTGCAACTGGTGTAACAACTTATAAAGAAATTGCAAAAGAATTGGAAATGCATCAGGTCATGACGATGGAAACGGCCGTATTGCTCAAAATCATGGCTGGATATCGGAATCGTATGGTTCACTTTTATTACGAAATCACACCTGATGAACTTTACGAAATTTGCTCAACACAGCTTAATGACCTTATTCAAATCAGGCAAGCTTACACAAGATGGTTACGAGCGAATGCATCTTACCTGGATGATCAACTTTAACTCCCTTCCCCCTTTGTTTCTAAACCATTTGTTATAAGTCGCACATCTCGCTGCGGGAATGGAATTTCGATGCCATTTTGGTTGAGCGCATGGTAAAGCGCTGTGTTCATTTTGTCAGATTCGGCTCGTCGAACCAACCTTCGCCGGAGTTTATCGGGTTGCGAAGGATGAGTTCCTGCCGGCTTCACGCTTCTCTGAAGAAGAGGTGCAGGCGCTTC
>QQUD01000252.1 GCA_008501785.1 Chloroflexota bacterium | reverse complement strand
CTTATCTTATGGGGGTAGCATAAACTCGCCGTTGATCCGCTTGGTTGACCAATCCATCGGTAAGTTCACACATACCTTATATTTGGAAAACATGAGTGGCGGCAAGTAGCTGGAGAGTGGATTTGCCCAGGCGAACCCAACTTGAAAGGAAGGCTTGGTAACTATTCCTACACAAGACTGGGTGGTTAGTGGGTTTCCTGTATTGGGAATTACCAGCAACAAAGTTGTGCCTAAGAAACAAATTCCTATGCCAACGGTGATTATCTTTACTAGTCGTGAGCGTGAGCGTCCTTGATTTTCTAAACTTGTCATATTTTTAGTGCCGTATAAATTGCATGATATCGAACCCGATTTGGGTCGTGAACGTCCCTGGTTTATCTAGCTTCGCCAAATCTGCGGCTGTCAAATGATGCGCATTGGGGGTCATTTGTATTAAATCGGTCAATGATTGTTGTGTCAGGGAAATTGAATCTTCTATTGTTGTGATGTGACTCAGCTTGAAAAATGCTGCTAAACGATTGATCACGTTCTCTTGTTTGTCTGTTTCGATTTGCAGCAAGTTAAATTCTGCGCGGATGGATTGCAGGTGGTTTGGTTTGGGTATGATGATCAGTAAACGGCCGTTTTCTCCCAATACCCGCTCAAATTCAGCCGGATTACGCGGCGCAAATATATTGAGCAAGATATTGACGGATTGATCAGCTACCGGAATGAGGGTGTTGATGTTGGCGACGAAGAAACGGCCGTTTCTATATTTTTTAGCTGCGTAGCGAACGGCCGTTTTCGACACATCCATTCCCAACAAACAACAGTGTGACCCAGTACCAGATTGTAAATATGTTTGCAACTGACCTAAATAATACCCTTCTCCACACCCCGCATCGAGGATAACCGTTTGCTGTTTTTGTCCGTTGGCAGATTTGATAAGAACTTCAACTTGTTGATTGATAGCCTGCGAAAGCTTCGCATAATGACCAGCGTCTAAAAATCGCCGCCGCGCTTGCAGCATTTCCGCATTATCGCCAACCGTAGCTGCCAATTTTTTTCGCGAAGGCAGCAAATTGACATAACCTTCACGCGCTATGTCAAAGGCATGATTTTGGGCACACTTTAATCCGCGGTCAATTTGTTGCAATGGTAATTTGCAAATCGGGCAAATGAGGGGGTGGAAGCAGTTATTCATGGGAAACGGCCGTTTTTTAAGAAAAGAAATTATTACAAAGAAACAAAGAGACAAAGGTACAAAGAAAAGAGCAGGAATTTGCCTTTCAATTCTTAATTATAGGGGCTGACCTTCATGAACGGTAATTATTAGGACAGGTCAATTCTATTTACCTTCAACCTTCAACCTTCTACCTTCCTTCCTTTGTAACTTTCATCCTTTGTGCCTTTGTATTAAATTCCCCTCTTAAGACGACATAAGATCAAAGCTTGCAATCTGCCTAATATTACGTAAACTTAAATCATGGACAGAATCGACTTTCGTTCCGATACAGTAAGTTGGCCGACCCCCGCGATGCGTACCGCAATGGCAAATGCCGAATTAGGTGACGATGTTTATGGTGAAGACCCTACCGTAAACCAGCTTGAAGCGTTGGCCGCCGCCAAGGTTGGTAAAGAGGCTGGGCTTTTTGTTGCCAGCGGCACAATGGGCAATTTAGTGGCAATTTTAGCCCACGCAAACCGGGGCGATGAGGCGATATTGGGTGAGGATGCCCATACGTTTTGTTGGGAAGCTGGCGGCATGGCAACCTTAGGTGGTGTCGTGCCTAGACCTTTGCCAACAGATTTTATGGGACGCATGGACCTGAATCAGGTTGAATCTTCTGTTCGTGGCGATAACCCGCATCTGCCACATAGCCAACTCATTTTGGTAGAAAACAGCTATGGCGGCAAAGGTGGTTATCCAATTCCCGCAGATTACTTTGCTGGTATTCAAGAAATTGCCAACCGGCATGATTTGAATGTGCATATGGATGGCGCACGCTTTTTTAATGCGGTGGTGGCTTTAGGTATTGAACCTATTGAGATCACACAGCATTTGGATTCCATCACATTTTGTTTGAGTAAAGGGTTGTCTGCACCGGTTGGGTCAGTTTTGTGTGGATCGCATGACTTCATCAAAAAAGCGCGTCGCGCTCGCAAAGTGTTGGGTGGGGGAATGCGGCAGGCAGGTGTGTTGGCGGCGGCTGGTATTGTGTCGCTCAATGAAATGATTGAGCGGCTAGCAGATGACCACAAACATGCACGCCAATTAGCTGAGGGCTTATCACAAGTCCCCGGTGTAAAAGTGGACTTAGAAAATGTGAAAACCAATATGGTTTTCTTTGAATTGGATGAATCATTGTCGTTGACAACGCGAGAAGTTGTTTCACAATTGCGTGAACGGGCGAATATCTGGCTGGGACCGGTTGGGTCTCTCCAGTTTCGGGCTGTGACGCATTATTGGATTGGTAAACCAGAAGTTGATTTGCTGCTGGAAACATTGCAAGCAATCATTTAGTTTTCTTTGGAGGCTGGGATGACCAACTTAGTCGGTCGGACCATAAACGGCCGTTATCGGCTGGAATCGTTATTAGGTGATGGCGGCATGGGCACCGTGTATCGGGCCTACGATCTCAATTTAGATCGGCAGGTTGCCATTAAATTGATGCATGCGCACTTTGCGCGACGCGCAGAGTTTCGGGCACGGTTGAATCAAGAAGCCAAAACGGCCGCACAGCTTGATCACCCGTCAGTAGTTGGCATTTACGATTTTGGTGATTCGGATGATGGTTTGTTCATCGCGATGGAATATGTCGATGGCGGCAGCTTGCGCGATCATTTGCGACGTTTGCAGCGGATGCAAAAGTTTTTACCAATGGTGCAAAGTTTGCAAATTGTGGCTCAAATTGCTGATGCGCTCGATTATGCACAGCAAAAAGGGATTGTGCATCGAGATGTGAAGCCCGGAAACATCTTGTTGAAGCGTCTCAATCGCCCTGATGAACCGGGTGAACAGCCGTTTCGCGCTACGCTAACCGATTTTGGCTTGGTCAAGTTGCAGGAAGGTACGGGGCTGACACAAAGTGGTGCCACGCTCGGGACGCCAACGTATATGTCGCCAGAGCAATGTGCTGGGACTGGTATAGACGGCCGTTCCGACATCTATTCGCTAGGCATCGTTTTGTATGAATTGGTGACCAACCGCCTGCCATTTAGCTTCCAATCCTTGTCTGAAGCGTTGAGCGCACACACCAAAGGCGAATCACATGTGCCTGCTGGCGAATTACGTTCCGATGTGCCACCTTTGATTGATACGATTTTAGCTAAGTCTCTGGCAAAAGAACCGGATAATCGCTATGCACGTGGCGCGGAAATGGCAAATGCGTTGCGCAGCGCCATGGTGGCGCTATCTGGTGCGCCCACGCAGGTGATGGTGCGCGAAGAAATGGATATTTTAGACCGGGTGAGCGAACCGCCACCTGGATTTGATTTGCTGATTGACACGCCAGGACATTCGACCAGCAATGTACCCCTGAACAAATCTGTGGTGACATTGGGCCGCCATGCTGATAACGACATTGTGCTGCCTGCTGAAGGTGTTTCGCGCCATCATTCGCGGCTACAGGCAACGGCTTTGGGGTGGGAAGTGGTGGATTTGGGTGGGATTAACGGCACTTATTTAAACGAACGTCGTTTGCGAGCAGAAGACCCGACGCCGGTTCCACCAAGCGGCCAAGTTCGTATTGGGCCATATACGCTCACCTTGCAAGGCCCAGAAATTTCGATTGTGGAGTCTGACGAAACGCATGAGACCATGTTGGCCGGGACAACAGCGGCCATTGATCAGGCAACCGTCACACCTGAAACAGAACCGCTGGGATTATATTTGGCATCGGATAAATTGTCGGTAGAGCCTGGGCAAACGGTTGAGTTTAAAGTTGAGGTGGTGAATCGCAGCCAGATAAATGATCGGGTGAGCTTGCGCGTGCAGGGAATTCCTGCATCCTGGCTGGTGACCCCAGCAGAGTTTACCCCTGTGGCGGCTGGAGAAACGGTGCAGTTGACGATGGGTGTTCGTCCGCCGCGAAATCGCAACACCCCAAGTGGGCGGCAGCGGATGCGGTTGGAGTTAATTTCGCAGCGTCATCCTGATGTGAAAACGGCCGTTACCGCCTTCCTCTTTTTAGGCACATTTACCGCCTTTGAAGCGTCGATGGACAGAGATGAGATTACACTGCCGGGGAAAGTGACCGTTGCAATTCGCAATACCGGCAATGCATCTTCTGAATTTAGTCTAGTGGCACGTGACCGGCAGCGGGCATTGAAGTTTAATGGTGAACGTGGGCGCATTCGGCTCAAGCCGGGGCAAACTGCCAATGTCGAGCTTGAAGTTGATGGACAAAAGGCTGGCTTGTTGGGTGGTGGTGAAATCTACCCATTTGAAGTTGAGGTGGCATCGGTTGCCGGTGGGCGACAGGCTTTGGCTGGGGCTGCCCGATCTGGTCCGGCGATTCCACCAGCTTTGCTGTATGCGTTTGTGTTTGTATTGACGTTTGCCTGTGCGGTTGCGGCGTTTTTCCTGGCGTCTAATCGTGGCTTTTTCTCAGGTGGCAATCCGACAGAAACGGCAACACCTGGGATAAGTGTGGAAGGGGCAACGCAAACGGCCGTTTCGGCCAGCGAGACCTTGGCGGCGGCGACAAACATTGCGGTCACTGCTGCCGCACAGGGCGATGCTGATGGGGATGGTCTGAGCAATGAACAAGAAGGTTTGATTGGTACAGACCCAAATAACCCAGATTCTGATGCAGATGGGTTAACAGATGGGGAAGAGCAGCTTGTTCATGGTACGCAACCTACAATTGCAGATACAGATGGGGATTTGCTTAGTGATGGGGATGAGGTTAATCAATATTTAACTGATCCAAAAAATATAGATACGGATGGGGATGGTGTTTCTGACGGGGCTGAAATCATAAACAAAACAGATCCATTGGTGGCTCCAGATACACCCACACCAACTGCAACCACGGGAGTGACGGAAACGCCTGCTCCATCAGCGACGGTGACGAACGCCCCTGAAAATACAGCGATTCCAACGGCAACAAGCACGAATACGGCGACTACGCAAGCAACTGCAACCAACACGGTTTTGCCGGCAGCCACAAATACCATGCAGCCTAGTGCAACGCCGACGACACCAGCAACGGCGACGGCAACGGCGACAGTGCTGCCAACAGCGACACCGACGGAAACGGCCGTTCCAAATCCACAACTTACATGTGTAACAACAGCACCAACGATAGATGGCGATTTGAATTTAACCGAATGGACTGGTTCGCCATTGATACAATTTGCGCCCGAGACAGCACCCGCCAATGTGGTGCAGGTTTACTTTGTGCGTGAGCAATCGACTCTGTATATGGCCTTTGTTGTTAATGATCCAAGCGACGATGCTGATGATGCGATTCGGCTGTTTTTCGACACGAACGGCAACGGCGGCGATCCTGATGCTGACGACCGATTCTTGTTGTTGTCGCGCAAGAATCCTGCACAGATTCAAGCTGGCATTGGTAACAACAGCGATGGCGATCTATGGGATGTGCCATTCACAAGCGCGAATTGGCAAGCACAGGCGGGCGAGGCAAGTGCTACGCAATGGGTTGTCGAACTGAGTATCGATGCCTCAACAGAAATGGGCGCTTTAACAAATCCATTTGGCTTGATGATTACGGCACTGTTTACAAATGAACAAGCGACCTGGCCGGAAGGCGCTGTAAACAGTATGCTTGACACGTATCAAGAGATTGATGATGTTATTTGCCCGCAGCCGTAATTTGCTCAAATCAACAATTTGCTTCGTCAGCTTGTTTCGTTAGGAAACTTACAGTTTTACAGATTGGGTCCCTATAAACTAGGGTCCCAATTTTTATTGCATCGCAACCTAAAAGCTGGAAAATAGGTATCTTTAATTCCAAACATAGAGGCTAAATGATGTTAGATTTTGCACGTGTGAAAAAACGAGAAGTTAAAATTCATGAATTGGTAGCTGACTTGTCAGTAGATGATTTGCGGGACCTGACCAATGAGATGATTGATGACATGCTGGGTCGAATTGAAGGATGTAAGGATGCGGATGTGGTATTTGAGCCGCTAGATCCCAAGGCACGGGACCCTTATGCGTCAGATGAATCTGAAAAAGAGATTGCCTGGTCGTTGGGGCATTTGATTGTACATGTGACGGCGTCGTCTGAGGAAAGCGCAGCTCTCGGTGCCGAAATGGCAAGAGGCGTGGAATTTCATGGCCGTTCACGCAGCGAAATTCCTTGGCGTGACGTGACGACGATGGCGCAATGTCGGCAGCGGCTTGAGGAAAGCAGGCGGATGCGGTTAGCTAGTCTAGATATGTGGCCGGATACGCCTTATTTGGATGTGGTGTATCAGCCGTGGCCGGGATCGGGACCGATTAATGCAAACGGCCGTTTTGTACTCGGCCTGTACCATGATTGGGATCACTTAGATCAAATTAATGATGTGGTTGCTCAAGCAAAAGCAGCGCGATAATAGGGCAAACGATGGACACACCAATGAGAATTAAGGAGTCACTTTATCGTGATTGGCAGTCGTTGGTGTGTTCACTTGCTGTTACCAAAGATGTGGCTGATTTGGCGTGGTTGGATGTGGTGGCGAGGTATGAGGAAGACGGCCGTTATTATCACAATCTGACGCATATTTACCATGTTTTAGAGACGATTAAAATGATTTGTGGAGAGGGGGAAACGGCCGTCTTACTTGCCGCCTGGTTTCATGATGTCATTTACAATCCCCGAGCACATAATAATGAAAAACAAAGTGCTAAATATGCCAGCCAACTGTTAAAAAAATGGCAGCAACCATCAAAATTGATTAATAAAGTTGGGCTGCTAATCCTAGCAACCGAAAAGCACATCCCATTCAATCCTACAAATACAGATTGTTTGAGACTATTAGATGCAGACCTGGAAATCTTGGGAGCTAAACCAACGCGCTATCAACTGTATTCACTTGGTATTCGTCAGGAATATTCTTTTGTTCCAGAAGCAAAATATCGTAAGGAAAGAAGTAAGGTTTTACAAACATTTTTGAGCCGTCCCCGAATTTATTACACCGAACTTATGCATGCCAAATTTCACGCTGCTTCCAGCCGGAATTTACACTGGGAGTTGGAAAAATTAAGCGATCCCCACTCAAGTTACTAGTTCAAATAAAATAAATTTACACCTACTTTTTACGTATAACTTGTGAGCAAAACGTGATGCCCATTCTATTCAAGAAAATGGGCATCCTTGTGCTTTATTGTAAGAAAAGTTAAGAAATTGTATGGAATATGGAAGACCGCAAGAAACCACGTAAGTGTATTCGTAAGAATGCCGTGGTACTAAAGTACTTGAGATTAAGTGTAGCTGGAAAAAAAGAAGTAGAGACTTGTTACTCTCAATTAGAAAAAATAACCTAAAAAATATTTTTAAAATGGATATGCGATTTTTAAGGTCTTTGCCAATAATAATTTACTGAACATCGTTGAACTTGCTTGGAGGAGGCGTTATGGAGCAGCTAAGCAGCAATCCACAATCTATGATTTTTGTGAGCGTAAAGAGCAAAAATCGAACATTCTATCGTTATGCTAAACGAATTCTGGATGTATCAATCGTATCTTTATCATTAATCGTTTTAGCTCCGCTAATTGCCCTAATTGCAATATTGGTGAAGCTTGATTCACCAGGTCCAGCTTTTTTTGTGCAAAAGCGGGTCAGTGGACGACGACGATTCGACGGGAAGAACTATTACTGGGAGCAAGTGCCATTTAATATCTATAAATTTCGGACAATGAAGACGGATGCAAAAGCGACGATTCATTTCAAATTTATGAAAGCTTATATTAATGGTGACGAAAAAGCGATTGCGGCTATTTGGGACGAACAAAAAGCTGAAAAAGAGAAGTATAAGATTACGAATGATCCCAGAGTAACCAAATTAGGGGATTTCTTACGCAAAACGAGCTTAGATGAGATTCCGCAACTTTTCAATGTATTGAAGGGTGAGATGAGTTTAGTAGGCCCCCGACCACCGATTCCTTACGAAGTTGAAATGTATAAACCGTGGCATATGCAGCGGTTAGAGACTGTACAAGGAATTACTGGGTTATGGCAAGTTGAAGGGCGCAGTGTGACAACTTTTGATGAGATGGTTAAACTTGATTTAGAATATATTGAAAAACAATCGTTGTGGTTAGATATTAAGTTGATTCTTCTCACAGTACCTGCTGCTTTAAAAGGGAAAGGTGCTGGTTAAGCATTTTAATATTTTCTTTGACTCTGTACGGAGTGGGAGCCAACAATTCTTCATAGCCAATACAGCGACCATTTTAATAAATGGTCGCTGCCTTACTCCTCAATAAGATTTTATAAAACACCCTTTTTCATCACGTTAACTATCAATTTAAGAAAAATAATTGAAACAAAATTTGTCCTTCTGGATTAGATTAAAAGCGGTTTGATTATTTATTATAGCAATACAAACTTGTTGAGTTTTTCAGCTAGCATATGGATAGTTGAAGATATTTATGCAAATTTTGTTTGTATATGATCATCGCTTTTCTGCAACAGCTTTATAATGGTTGTAAGGATAAAAAAATATGTTATTGATCAACACAGCATTTCAGAGCTTTCATTTTGTTCTTACTTGATGTATTAGAATTAAAAAATATGTGGGAAAAAACTTGAAAGTATAAATAACAAAACCCACTATCATTGTTATTTATAACTTATGAGATTAGAGGATTGATTATGGAATTAAAAACATATTTAGCAATAATTTGGCGACGAAAATGGATAATTGCAATTGTGACGATTTTGTTTACAGTGATTGCAACAATTGGTTCATTACTCATAACCCCAACATATATTTCTTATACGACAGTTCGAGTCGCAACTTACGGTGGCGGTATTGCTGATATTGGAAGATATGCAGACCTTAACTACAGTCAATTATTAATGTCTACATATTCATCAATCTTAACCAGTGGTACAGTGCGGGGTCAAATTAAACGAGAGCTTAACTTACAAGAACGCCCTCTAATCTTTGCTGAAATCATTCCAAATACTGAGCTTTTAAGAATCCGAGGAGAGGCAACAAACCCGGATACAGCCCGTGATATTGCTGATTTAGGGGCACAACTGCTCATTGAAAAAAGCCAAGAACTTTATACCGGTGGTGGTCAATCGACACAAGAGATTTTGGGCGCGCAAATTGATCAAATAAAAGCGGAATTAGATGAAGCTCGACTTGAATATGATCGCTTACTGTCTGATTCATCAGATGATTCAGAAAGCATTACTGCTGTAAATCAGTCAATTGCTCTGAAAGAAAGAACTTATTTGACCCTGCTGGAGCAGTATGAATCTGTAAGAGTGAATGAAGCATTGCGTTCCAACGCAGTTACAATTATTGAACCGGCTTATACGCCACCAGAGCCATCGAAACCACGCCATGAAGTGAATATCGTTTTGGGTATTTTGGTTGGTATGATGGGGGGCCTAGGGTTGGTTTTTGTTGTTGATAATCTAGATACAACCTTATACTCAACCCGCGAAATCGAAGCAGCGACGAAATTGCCAACAATTGGGAAAATTCCTTTGGCAACTGAAGCAAATAATATCATTCGTGTTGAAAATGAGTTTCAACCTGAATTTGAAGCGATTCGTCGCTTGCGCACAAATATTTTTGCTGCAAATCTTGAGGATCCCCCCAAGGTTATGATGGTCACAAGTGCGGAACGTGGCGAAGGGAAGTCTACAATAATGTCGAACTTAGCGGTTTCGATTGCTCAGTCTGGCAAAAAGGTTGTTGTTATTGATTGTGACTTGCGAATTCCAACAATGCATGAAATTTTTGAGCAACCTAACAAGAGGGGATTATCAGATATTTTGCTAGATAACCACACTGTAGATGAAGTTGTTCAGGACACAGTTTTCCCTCGCCTAAATATCATTACAACAGGCGAATTACCTCCCAATCCAACTGAGCTGCTGGGGTCTTTGCAAATGCAGGAATTGTTAGAAAATTTGAAGAAAGAATTTGATATTATTCTACTCGATACCCCGGCTTTGTTATCAGTTACAGATGCGGCTGTATTGGTCCCATTAATGGATGAAGTTTTGCTGGTTGTGACACGTTCACGCTCGCATCGTGATGCTGTAAGTGCTGTTCGTAGACAATTGAAAAATGTAAATGCTAAGTCAGTCAATGTTGTTGTTAATAGGGCTGAACATGTGCGAAGCAATGGCTACTATTAGAGATTAAATTATGCAACATTCAATCACGAAGCCTGAGTTTCAAAATTCACAAGAAGGTCATATTGATCAACCAGAAAAGATGACTATCTGGACCTTTGTCACTACATATCCTTTTTTGACAGCCGTGTTTGGTGCATTTTGTGTCGATTTTTTCACACCATATCTTATCTGGAAAGCGGGTTTTCCAAGTGCTGTACGATTTTTATCTGATGCAATCATTGCTATGATTTTGGCACTTGTTTTTACGCGTATGCTGGCATTCAACAAGATACCTCGAATTGTTCTATTACTTTTTGGTGTGTCGATTATTTGGACAGTTGTTGCCTTGTTTGAGGGGCAGGGTTTAGTTGGAACTATTTGGGGATGGTGGGTTATGTTCCGCTATCCTATGATTGGCCTGTTTATCTATTTGCAGCCATCCTGGCCTAAGAATATTCGCATAAACTATATGAATGCTTGCGTTTGGCTTTTAACTGCTAATACACTTTTGCAGATTATTCAATATGCAGGTGGACAGCGAGCGGATGATCACCTTGCAGGTTTTTTTGGGCGGCATGGGGTTATGCCACTTTTCTTTTTTGCCATTCTGATCATTTGTTATGCGTTAGGTTATTGGATTGCTTATGGGAATTGGAAAATATTGTTGTTTACTATTGTGCTTGGGGCAGTAGCTAGTGGTTTGGGTGAGATGAAAGTTTTTCCGGTTGCCCTCGTATTAGTTGGTTTACTCTCTTTGGGGCTTCAATTGTTAGAAGGTACACAAGTTCAAAGAATATTTTTCTTTCTCCTTTTGTTTAGCATCATATTTCCCGCATTTGCAGCTTTCTATAATGTCGTGGTTGCCGATGCTCGTGGAACGAAGCGAATTGAAGAGTACCTTGATGCAGATACTGCAGATGAGTATTTGAATGCGACTTATACGGAAAACAGCGGTACCTATTTTTATCTGGGCCGTAGTTTTGCACTTGAACTTGGCTGGAAGACGATTCAAAGGGATCGAACGACTTTTTTGTTTGGTATGGGTTTAGGTACCCGTGCAGAAAGTAAAACGCTTGGTGTTGCTGGAACCGCTTTAACACGAGGGGATTATGGTTTAAATTCTGGAACGAGCTTGCTGGTCATGATGCAGGAGTTGGGTGTAGTAGGTTTGTCAATTTTTATATTTTTTTTGTTGTGGGTCGTGGTTAAATTGTGGATGGATGCGCAACGAAACCCTGATAGTTTGACAAATCCTTTGCGATATGGAGCGATATTATTTGCTCTTTGTTGGCCATTTTGGCTTTATTACGGCCAGGTTTGGGTTATTAGTGTCATTATGATTTTATTTTGGGGAACATTGGGTTATTTGTTAAGGCCTGAAATTAAAGATTACCAAGTTGATGAACTGTCAATTGAATGAGTGTGTGCATTGTAGGAAGTCATAATAGAAGGAATATGTGATGAGCACCTGTTTTGAGAACCAAAAATTAAATGCTGTTTGGGTGTCTACTATCGATCCAAGTGTAACGATGGATGCTGCTACTTGGATCGACACAACGAGAGAATTAAGGCGTCTTGGCTGGAATGTGACGTTGATTT
>QQUD01000556.1 GCA_008501785.1 Chloroflexota bacterium | reverse complement strand
GGCCCGGACCCGACCAAATCGCCTGCTGATGATTTGGCGCATCCACAAGTTGATGTGGTCGTGCATCATGAAGGTGAGCAGACAATGACGGCGCTGCTCGATCTGTTTGATGCAAATAATCTGACCATTGCGGCTTTGCACAATGAGCAAGGGCTGGCATTCCGCGACAGCGGCCAAATTGTTGTGACCCAGCCGCGCCCGCCAATTGAAAATTTAGATACGCTGCCACAGCCTGCGCGGGACCTGATTGATGTTTCGCGCTATTTGAATGTATGGAAAGAGACAAATGGCTATTCGTCGATTACGATTTCGACCACGCGAGGCTGTCCGTATGGCTGTGAATGGTGTCAAGATGCTGTGCATGGCAATGCATATCGGCAGCGTTCGCCAGAAAGTGTCGCGGCCGAAGTGAAGTTATTGAAAGAAACATATCAAGTAGACCGGCTGCGCGTTGTGGATGATGTGGATGGGATTGACCGTCAATGGTTGGATGCTTGGGAGGAAACGGCCGTTTCCCTCAACGCAGTCATTCCCTTCGAAGGCCTCAATGAGCTAAAGCGACAAGACATCCCCATGCTCGATGTGCGCGACAGCCTGTGACAAAAGCGCAATGTTTATCTCCCCACCGTGAGTGAGGATTTACATGCACCGCCAGCGGAGATGGAATAGTGAATAGTGGAAAGTGAATAGTGGTGAGATAGAGCAATCGCATTCACTATCCACTATTCACTTCTTTCTTATGAATAAGCTAAACTTTTTTGACGAAGGCTCTCCATTTTTGTCGCATCCGCTGTTGACGGTGGAGCGGACGATGTTGGAAATTGATTTTGTGGAATCGGCGCTGGATTTGCCATCTGGCGCACGTGTGTTAGATGTCGGGTGTGGGTTTGGTCGGCACAGTGTTGAGTTGGCAAAACGGGGTTATGAGGTTGTGGGCATTGATCCGTCGACGGCGATGATTGCAGCGGCGCAGGCTCGTGTGCTGACGCAGGGAACTGCGCGAGAAACGGCCGTTTCCCCTCAATTCAAACAAGCTCACGCCGAAACATTTGTTGCCAAACAGCCGTTTAATGCCGCTATCTGTCTATTCACAACGCTGGGGCAAATCTCAGCGCAGGGTGATAACAGCGGTTTGGTGCAGCGCGTGTACGATGCGCTGCTGCCGGGGGGCTGGTTTGTGGTGGAAGTGCCACAGCGAGAAACGGCCGTTCGCCAACTAAAAACTGAAGAGCAATTCGGGGCTGGTGAGCGGTATACGGCCGTTACCCGCCAATACGACGCTGCTGACAAAACCGTGACCGAATATTTTCAACTTGTCGCACCCGAATCAACGCGCAATTACACGCTTCGCTATCATTTGTATAGCCAATCGGAACTGGTGGGGCTGCTGCAACAGGCTGGCTTTACTGTTCAGGGAGTCTCTGGCAATTATGAAGGTACGCCACTTGTCGATGAACACCCGATTATGCTGATGGTAGGACGAAAATCATGAACTGGTTGACAGGGGAAACGGTTGTTTTGCTGGTTCAAGGCGTTTTGTTTACGGTGGTGTTAACGGCCGTAACTTCGATGTCCTCCTTTGTGATCGGCATTGGCGTAGGTAGGATGCGTTTGTCACAGCCGCCAATTGTGCGTACCGCAGCCAGCGTGTTTGTAGACACCTTCCGCAATATCCCAGCGCTGGTTTTGATTATTTTTTTTGCGTTTGCCGTGCCCAACCTGTTTCCGCCTGCGCTGCGTCAACGCTTTTTCTTTAACAATATGCTGGCTGAATGGGGGCAAGGCATTACCGGATTGTCGCTGCCCTATTATGCGCTGGCGGCGGCGGCGGCGCTGACGTTAAACACGAGCGCCTATCTTGCCGAACTATTTCGCGCTGGCGTGGGCACGATTCCGCAGGAAATGGTGGATGCGGCAAGGTCGATGGGGGGGACGAAAACGGCCGTTTTCTACCAAATTCTGCTGCCAGAAGGCGTTCGCGCCGCATTTCCCGCCATCACCAGCCGCCTAATTCATAACTTGAAAAACACGGCACTTGCTTCTTTTGTGGCGGTGCCTGAACTATTCCACGCAACCCAGTCATCGATCACGTACAGCTTTCGCGCTACAGAGTTTTTATTGTTGGCTGCGGTGTTGTACTTGCTATTGTCTTTTCTATTGAGTGTATTTTTGCGTCGAATTGAGCATACATTTCGAAGTGCGTCGCACCTACCATGATAACGATGTCTGAACAACTAATGTTTTTGTTTGAAAACAGCCTACATTTGTTGATTGGCTTTCCTGGGTATCGGCCAGGTGGCTTGTTGTTGTCGTTGTTGCTGGCGGGTGTGTCGATTGGATTTGGGTTTGGGATTGCGTTATTTGTGGGGATTGGGGCAGTGTCGGTGAAACGGCCGTTACGCACCCTCTCATCCCTTTACGTACAGCTATTTCGCGGCATTCCGCTGATTTTGCTGCTGCTGATTGTGCATCAATTTTTGGGAAACGGCCGTTATCTAGGGTTTAAAATGACGCCGCTCCTATCGGCGCTGGTTGCCTTAACCTTGTACAGCAGCGCCTATCAAGCCGAAATTGTGCGGTCTGGACTCAAATCGGTGCCGACGCCATTAACCGACAGCGC
This sequence comes from Chloroflexota bacterium, assembly GCA_008501785.1. The sequence goes on along the minus strand of QQUD01000556.1, from coordinate 413 downwards.
ACAGCTATTGGGCAGCAAACCGGCGCAGGTGTTTCGGCTGATCAAATTGCGCTATACCTGGCATGTGATGCTGCCCGCGTTCACCGGTCAAGCCATTAGCCTGTTCAAAGATAGTTCGGTGGTGGTCATTTTGGGTGTGGCTGAATTGATGACGGTGGCCCGGATTGTGTTAGGAAGTGACATTGGCAATACGCCGTACTGGGTGGAATTGTATCTAATGGTTGGCTTTTTGTATTTTATCGTTGCTTTTGCGCTGTCGCGCTTCGCTCAACGCCGGGAGCGACAGCATCAAATAGGAGACTTGGTTCATTCCATGTCGAATTATGAATGAAGGTGCATTGCATAAGGTGCATTGCACCAAAAATCACAATAAGGATTGTTTGGTAGAATGAAAAAACCTCTTTTATTCATTG
>QQUD01000490.1 GCA_008501785.1 Chloroflexota bacterium | reverse complement strand
GCCTTCACCGGATTGCCAGCCGCCACATTCGAGGTAAACACTTTGAATGCACTCTTGCTGGCAAGGTCCGAAATATCAACCAATTCCAACCCATAACGAATGTCAGGCCGGTCCGTGCCGTAACGCTCCATCGCTTCCTGATAGCTAATGCGTGGGAATTGATCCGTTGCCAACGGCACATAGCTCACTTCATTCACCATGCCCACCATCAGCGCTTCAATCAAATTCAGCACGTCATCACGCTCAACAAAGCTAATTTCCATGTCAAGCTGCGTAAATTCAGGCTGACGGTCTGCCCGCAAATCTTCATCACGGAAGCAGCGTGCAATTTGAAAATAGCGTTCGTATCCAGCCACCATCAGCAGTTGCTTCAACTGCTGCGGGCTTTGCGGCAGCGCGAAGAACTTGCCTGGGTGTACCCGGCTGGGAACCAAATAGTCCCGTGCTCCTTCCGGCGTACTTTTAAATAAAATAGGCGTCTCCACTTCTAAAAAGCCGCGATCATCTAAAAAGTCGCGGATAAATTTAATGGCTTTGTGACGCATAATCAGGTTTCGCTGCATTTTTTCACGACGCAAATCGAGATAACGGTACTTCAACCGTGTGCTTTCCTCAACCCCTTCGTTGCGATCAATCATAAAAGGAGGTGTTTTCGACGGATTCAGCACAGTGAGTTTCTTCACAAGCACCTCAATTTCACCGGTTGGTAGATTGAGATTCTCTTGACCAGCAGGCCGTTTTGACACTTCACCCGTTGCCTGAATCACAAACTCGCTGCGAATTTGTTCAGCAAGATTAAACGCCTCTTCTGAAACGCCCGAATTCACAACAACTTGCGTTTTGCCATCACGATCTCGCAAATCAATAAAAATAACGCCGCCCATATCACGGCGACGGTTTACCCATCCCGCTAAGGTGACAGTTTCACCAACGTGTTCGGCTCTCAATTGGCCGCAGTTATGACTTTTTAACATATTTCTCTACCCCTGGAAAAATCTTGATTCGTACAGCGAGAACCTATTGTTCCGCCCAACGAGATTGACATAAAAACAAGTCAATGCGGAACAATGAAACTGAAGCAATTTGCAAACCACTTTCCCACATAAAATAGTTGCTTCAGTACAGTGAATCCCGTTCCATACAAAGTGTCTGGGATTGTATCATGGTGCAAAAATGAGGACAAAAGATCATTTGCACAATAATTGAGGGCTTTTTTAAGAAAAAACCTATAAAAATTGACACGGGTCCGCTTGGTTGTTACAATGCACGCGAACTAATTTGGACAATTTTGGTAAATATTAAACAAATGTATGTAAGGTAGGCAATGTTATGGAGCTAGTTGAACAAAAAACAACAACTGAAACAATTACTTTGACAGAATCAGCAGCAAAAATGGTACAGAATTTGTTAGTGCAGAAAAATGTACCGGATTATGGCTTGCGCGTTTTTGTATCCGGCGGTGGCTGTTCTGGTTTGCAGTATGGCATGGCTTTGGAAGCAGAAGCACGCCCCTATGATGAAGTCATTGAAAAAGCTGACGTGAAAATTTTCATCGATCCGACCAGCATGATGTACCTCTCAGGTGCAACCATCGATTATGAAGATAGCATCATGGGTGGCGGATTCAAGATTGAAAACCCCAATGCGGTCTCTTCTTGCGGCTGTGGCACATCCTTCAAAGCCAAAGATGGCCCAGAAGCAGGCGCTGGTGGTTGCAGCAGCTGCGGCTAAAACGCAGTCTGAATTTTTGAACCATTTAAGGAGCGTAATTACGCTCCTTTTTTGTTTTGGTTTAAACTGGATTTGGAAGTTGGAAAACAATTAATTATTGAACTGTTGAATTGTTGAATTATTAATGTCTTGGCTAATGATATGAGACCAAAATATTTTACAGTTGAAGAGGCAAATGCGTTGTTGCCAAAGATTGAGCCGTTGGTCGCCAAACTATTGGAAAAACGCGCCAAAGTAACTCACATGCGCTCTCAGATACCTGAATTGATGGGAGATTTGCGCAGTAATATTGCGACGGCTGACACATCAGAAATGATGCTTGATTTTGTTGATATTGAGCGACTAAGAGATGAAATCCAGTCGCATGGCTGTGTGATTAAAAGTATTAATGCGGGGCTTGTTGATTTTTTGGCTGACCAAAACGGCCGTGATGTCTTCCTTTGCTGGCAATATGGCGAAGATAAAGTATCCCATTTTCACGATTTGAATGCGGGTTTTAACGGCCGTAAACCCCTCTCTGACACCAACTTACTGTAACAACAAGAGTGCGACGCACTTCAAAAGTGCGTCGCACCTTAATCAGAGCACTAAACCCTAGCGATTTTCAATAGCCACATAATCTCGTGCATCCTCACCCAAATAAATCTGACGCGGACGGGCAATCTTTTGGGTCTTATCACCCAACATTTCCACCCATTGTGCCAGCCAGCCAATCGTCCGCGGAATCGCAAACAGCACCGGGAACATAGCAACAGGGAACTTCATGGCTTGATAAATGATACCCGAATAAAAATCAACATTGGGATACAAATTCCGCTGTACAAAGAAATCATCCTCCAGCGCAATTCGTTCTAGTTCCAGCGCAATATCTAGCAGCTTATTGCGCCCTGTCACCTCAAACACCTGATCTGCAATATTCTTAATGATCACAGCACGTGGATCAAAATTCTTGTAAACACGATGGCCAAATCCCATCAACAAGCGTTCACGCGCCTTCACCCCTTTAATAAAGTCCGGCACATTCTTAATATCGCCAATTTCATTCAACATGCGCAGCACAGCTTCATTCGCTCCACCATGCAGCGGCCCATACAAAGCCCCTGCCGCACCGGCAACAGCAGAAAACGGATCAGAATGAGCAGAGCCTATCACCCGCATTGTGGCTGTACCACAATTTTGTTCATGATCAGCATGCAAAATAAACAAAACTTCCAATGCCTTTTCCAACACCGGGTCTGGTTCATATTTCACCTGTGTCATCTTATCTAGCATACTCAAGAAATTGCCCGTATAGCTGAGATCATTGTCAGGATAAACATACGGCAACCCACGGCTATGGCGGTAAGAGAAAGCAGCCACCGTAGGTGCTTTTGCCAAAAGACGTTGAATCTGAATCAGGCGGTTGTGCGGATCATGAACATCACGACTTTCAGGGTAAAAGGTGGACATTGCCGCAATCGTAGCAATAAACATTCCCATCGGATGTGCATCATATCGAAACGCATCCATCAGTTTTTTCGTACTTTCATGAATAAAAGTATGGTGCAAAATATCGTGTTCCCATTTGTCACATTGCTCTAGAGTAGGCAATTCTCCGAATAAGATAAGATACGCGACTTCTAAAAAGCTTGATTTTTCAGCTAATTGCTCAATTGGATAGCCACGATACCGCAAAATGCCTTTGGCACCGTCAATGAACGTAATGTTGCTTCTTGTTGATGCGGTGTTTTTAAATCCAGGATCATAACTTAACATGCCAAAATCATCGTCATTGACTTTGATCTGGCGTAAATCCATCGCGTTAATCGTATCGTTCGTGACCGGAAGTTCATAAGTACGACCGGTACGATTATCAGTAATGGTTACGGTATCTTTTGACATACATGCCTCCATTTATTATTAAAAATCTTGTTATTCGGAAATCGTGAATAATTCAGAACGGGCTTCTGCTATTGTGAGAATATACTTCCAACACAGTGTCCTCAGCCTAGAAAGAGCAATTGTTCAAGTTCTGTAGGTTGTGAAGATGTGGGAGTCTGACGCACACAATATTCGATGAGAACAAGCGTACAATGCCCCAGTTTTATCCCCGTAAAATGCCATCCCAACAATATTTTTTCTTGTTCTATTGATGTAGGGTAGACTAATTAAGTCAAGTATAACTTGTTTTCAGAAATTTAAAACAGAACTTACAAAACACTTACTTTTTTGAATGCATTCAGGCCTCAAGAGGTCATTTAAACATTCAAAACAAGGAGATTTGGGACGCGGATTTACGCAGAAAAACGCTGATTTTTTCTCTTTAATCTGCGTCATCTGCGTCCTATTGTTCTTAAAAACTTATTATCAAATGCCTTCTCAGGGTCTTTCTAGCAAAACAACTTACTGATGGCATTGTTTTGCAAACTGAATAGCTTGCTCTTGATTCTGAATGTCTCCAGCAGCCTGGGATTCTTCGATCAAGCGCAAAATGCGACCAATTTCTGGCCCCGGTTGAATTTGTAATAGCTGCATGAGTTCACGGCCGTTTATCAACGCAGGCGGCGCAACAACTTCCGTATATCGTTCAAAATAATACTGGAACAATTCAGTGACGATGGCCAGGAATTGCTGCCAAACGGCCGTTTCTCCCACCCCTGGATGCACAGCCAAATAATCAGCTAGGGACAGCAAGCCCACATCAATTCCAGCCGTCCCCGTATCACGGAAAAACCGAAAAACGGCTCGCCGCGACAGTTTTTCTCTTGTATTCAACAAAGACAGCATCCGCATATGATGTTGCACAATTTTTCGCACATGGGTAATCCCATGATTACTAACACATAATTGACGCAATCTAAAAGCTGCAATTTTAGAACCTGCTGACTCATGCCCAATGAAGCGAATCCGTCCGGTTTCAGTGACTGTCTGCGTTTTTAATTTGCCAACATCGTGAAACAAAGCACCCAATCGCAGCAGCGTAAATCCAGTAACGCCTCCATCAACTTCACGAGTAAGATGAGCACGCAAGGGTTCTAACCAATCAGCAAATGCAGTTCGTACATCTCGCAATGCCCAATTTTCGACGTCCTTATCACTAAACAATGCGTTTTCAATATCAACCAGCAAACGCATTACCCGCAGCGTATGTGCCAATACATTTTCATGATGGGGAGCCGTTTGGTCAATGTCATCTAGTGCGGCAATCTCAGGCAAAACGGCCGTTAACAAACCCAACTGATGCATTTGCCACATCGCTTCATCGGGAACCGACGTGCGCACCAGCTTCAACACCTCATCCCGAATGCGCTCATTTGACACAGTTGGCAGGTGGGGAATCGCACCAAAAACGGCCGTTTCTGCCGCTTCAGACATCGAAAACCCAAAACTAGCCACAATTCGAATCGATCTCATCGCACGCAGCGGGTCTTTTTGCAGGGCATCGGCATGTGTCGGACGCACAATGCCCCGCTTCAGGTCTGCTCTACCCTGACAAGGGTCAATTACAGATTTGGAAGTAACGGCCGTTGCCGGAATTGCCATCGCATTGATCGTAAAATCGCGGTCCCGTAAATCTGCTTCCAGATTGTCGCCTCGGAATCGGGCAAAATCTAGCGTGGTGTGTTCATCTTTCAGCACCACCCGCCCCGTATCACGCTCCCGATCCAACACATAGGCAGGCACGCCTAAATAGTCTGCCATCCGAAACGCCAATCTGACGGCTCGCTCTGGCACAACAAAATCTAAATCATTGGAAGCACGTCCCAGCAAAGCATCGCGCACAGCACCACCAACGAGGTAAACGGGTTGAGATTGTTTTAGGAGAAACGGCCGTATTCGTTCCAACAAAGGCGACAACGAAAGCTGCTTACCCCCAGACGGCTCTACATATTGCAACAGAAACCGATCTTTCGACCGATTGCGCTGCGCCAGATAAACAGCTTCTTCGGGGGTAAATCCTACCCCCGCCACCTGTTTATCAACCAGCGCTACCCATCGCCCCTCATAAGGTGACAAATCCATTTTCTTTTCCCGTTAGCGATTAGCTGTTAGCTGTTAGCTGTTAACCGTTAGCATAAAGCTAATAGCTAACGGCTACTTGGCTATAAACTACAAATCAATCTCGTTCGCCAAAATCTCTACCAACAGTTTCACCGAATTTTCTACATCATCGGCATCAACTGTTTCGCTTTGGGTGTGAACATAGCGGCATGGGATGGAAATACAGCCCGCAGCACAGCCACCATTAGAAATTTGCATGGGACGCGCATCAGTTGTGCCGCCAGTAAGAACTTCCATTTGGTATGGAATCTTGGCATCTTCGGCCCGTTTGCGCATCAGGCGCACCAGACCAGTATGGGCAATCATGCCTGCGTCTTTTACTTTAATGGCTGTGCCCTTACCCAAGCTAACGGCCATTGGATTTGCTTCTGGCACATCACCGGTCAGCGTTACGTCTAACGAAATGCCCACATCTGGGTCAATGCCATTAGCAGCCGCTTCAGCGCCACGGGTTCCAACTTCTTCTTGCACACTAAAGACGAAATACACATCATGGGGTGACTTTTCAAGCTGCTTCAACGCTTCAATCGCAATCACACAGCCAATGCGATCATCCATGCTTTTAGCAGTGAGCCGTTTGCCGTTGGCGAGAAACGGCCGTAAAAACCCAACCGCATCACCCACACCAACCGGGCAATCTTCCCGACTGCTGGCTCCCACATCAATAAAATGTTTGTCAAGCCCATACACCTTAGATCGATCTTTGATGCGATCACTATGAATCACGCCAACTGTGCCATCGGCAAACTGCACCCGACCACCGAGCAGCGTGTGTGGCAAAATACCGCCAATATTTGTAAAACGGGCAAAGCCTTCTTCAGTGATGTGGGTAATCATCAAGCCAATTTCATCCATGTGCGCGGCAATCATCACCTTGAGTCCGGTGCCGTCACCTTTTTTGAGGGCAATTAAGTTGCCCATTGGGTCTACCTGCACCTCATCAACATGGGGTTTTACTTCTGCCAAAATCAGTTCTCGAACCTGATCTTCAAATCCTGAGGGTCCGTAAACTTCTACCAGCTTTTTAATAAGTTCGTTCATGTTTAAACATCCCTGCGAATGGTTTCCGGCTTCTGCCCATTCGCTACTAAATTAATGGAATTGGCGAATGGGCTTAAGTAGCCGTTCGGTTCCGACAATCAATGCTTGAGCCGAGCGGCTACTAAACTACGCAGTGTAATTTCTGCTAATTTCACCACGTGCGCGTAATCGTTTAGGTTAATCATCATGGTTGGGGTATGGGCATACCGTCCCGGTACAGCAATCGTCGCGGCTGAAATTGCGCCACGAATGCGTTGAATAACGGCCGTATTCGTTCCCCCACCACCGGGCCGCCGAATTTGATACGGAATATTATTTTCGGCCGCCGTTTTGGTAATGTGTGCCACCAGCTTCGGGTCTTGTACCGTGCCCGAATCCATCACGTAAATAGAAGGCCCTTTGCCTAAAGCCACATTAGGACTCACATCATTTTCATTGGGCAAATCAAAAGCGGGCGTGCATTCTAAAATCAGTGCCACATCAGGATTGACGTGGTAGCCAGCAACCCGAGCGCCACGCAGCCCAACTTCTTCTTGCACGGTAAAAGTAGCGTATAAATCAAATGGATAGGGCCGTGCGCGCAGCAGTTCAATCAATGCTGCACAACCAGCCCGGTCGTCAAACGCTTTGCCAATGGCCGTTTCACCCAATTCTTCATACTCAGTGACAAACGCGGCTCGATCACCAACCTTCACTTTACCAGCAGCCGCATCTTTGCTTTTGGCACCAATATCAATCCGCATCGAATCGCGTTTCACAATCGAATTACGCTGCGCACCTTTCAACAAATGAATCGGACGGGCACCAATCACGCCAGTCAATTTATCTGGGCCAACTTGCACCACTTTACCCAGCAGCGCCCGATCATCAAAACCACCAACTGCTTCAAATTTGAGCGTACCGTTGCTGTCATAACCGGTAATCATCAGGCCAACTTCATCCATGTGCGCGTCAACCATCACACGCAGCCCAGAGACGCCGGTTCCTTTTTTCAACGCAATCAGGTTTCCTATTGCATCCACATGCCATTCATCAACATGATCGGCGATCAAGTCCCGAATCATGCGTCTCACTTCATGTTCGGTTCCAGAAACCCCAACTGCTTCGGTTAAATTTTTGAGTAATTCATTCATACGTAAACATCCGTAAAGGCTTTTCAGAATTTAAACAACCAAAAAAGCCTATTCGTCTTCTCCCATCATCTCAGCAGCCAGCTTTTCTAAAAAGCCTTCATCTAACCGGGCAGCAAACTCGCCTAGCAAACGTCCGCACCTTTCCACGTCAGCCAAGTCTACCGATTCTACCATCGTATGCATGTAACGCAGTGGAATGGAAACAAGACCGGTGGGAATGCCTTCACGGGCCACTTGCAAACCAAAGGCATCAGTGCCGCTGCCACGTGTGTGCGTACCCACGTCAACTTTCATTTCCAGGGCGTCTGCCGCATTTTGCAAGGCGTTAAACATGCCAATATGCACGTTGGGACCTAAATCAAGCGCTGGACCGCCACCTAATTCAAATGTATTTACATCGCTCGCGCCTGGCCCCTTGCCAAACGTGACATCAATAGCGATGGCTGCGTCGGGAAGCTGGGAATAGGCGGCTGTAAATGCACCAAGCAAGCGGGTTTCTTCTTGCGCAGTGGCCACGGCAACAACGTCCCAATCGTGGGAACGGTCGTTTAAATACTCAAGCGCGACAGAAACGGCCGTTACAGACGCCCGATTGTCCAACGCCTTGCCCGCCACCCGTTTGCCCAGCAACTTGCGCAATGGCTGCCGAAAACTGATAAAGTCGCCAACAGACACCTGTGCTTCCACTTGGGCCAGTGTCATCCCGACATCAACAACCAGCTCTTCAAACCCAAAAGGTTTATTGCGCCGGTCTGCAGCCAGCATCGAACCAGGTAAACTGCCAATGACGCCAGTTAAATTGCGCTTGCCATGCACCGTCACCAACTGCCCATACAGGTGACGTACATCAACGCCACCCACATTGGTCACACGTAAAAAGCCGTTACCATTGTGCGCAACAATGCGATGCACCATCAGGGCAATCTCATCCATGTGCGCCGCCAGCAGCAAACGCCGCTGCGGTTCGGACCCCTTGCCACGCTTCACAGCAATCAAACTGCCGACACGATCCACAGAAACCTCATCTACATGCGGTTCCCACAATGCGGAAATCGTTTGGGCAATCTCTTGCTCGTAGCCGGACGGTCCCGGAGTATCAGTTAATCTTTGCAATAATTTAAATGTATCCATTCCTCTTCATCATCCTTCTATTGTGGATGTAGCGGTTTCTTTAGGGGTAGGGTTCCAGCGTTGGTGTCTCGGTAGCCGTTGCTGTCGGTTCTAGCGTAGGTGTTTCAGTAGCTGGTTCCGTGGCAGGTAAAGTTGGTGTCACGGTCTCAACCAGGTCTGGTGTTGATGTTGGTGTTGCTGTATCAGGCGGCAGGTCTGTCGCAGTTGCCGTCGGCGGCACTGTTTCGGTTGGTGGAATCTCTTCCGTTGGTGTTGGTGTTGATGTTGGAATTGCCGTACTCGTACCAGTGGCGGTTGGCAGCGGCGTTTGGGTTGGCGAAGGGGTAAATATTGCTGTTGGTGGTGCAGTTGGCTGTGGCGAAGGTGTTGCAAATTGATCAGGGGTTGGCGGAAGTGATTCGTCGGTGGCGATTGGTGTGATGGTGGGAACGGCCGTTAACGTACCAGGTGCAGCGCCAGGAACGGCCGTGTCCGATGCAGTAGGCGAAATCACCACTGGCAATGTCGGCGGTACATCTTCAACTACAGTCACCTCATCAGGTGCCAACAAAAGCATCACAACCCCTGCACAATAGCAGGGCAATGTGAGCAAAATGATTCCAATTAATATTAGATAGGTTCTACGATTGGATTCCATTTAGCGGTACTTGTTCTTTTTTACCATATCTTTACTTAAATCTTCCCGCAATCAATGTAAAATTATTTGTTATAGAAAAACAACAAACGGGATGATAATTGACATTTTCACAAAAGACAAATAGTACTGTTTGCCATTGATCCCAATTGCGACCCACATAGCCCCATGTTATAATCAATCCGCTTTGTTATTGTAAAGTAAATTTGTTTATGATTGTATTGTGTGTGGTCAATATCTCAATGATGTGCGATAAAAAACCACCGTTCAGTAATCGTTCGGAAATAAAACAGACGTTTCCGAACCAAACGATTGCTTTTAGCCCATTCGCCAATTCCTAAGTGAAACATTTATTCTGCGAATGGGCAATTAGAACATAGGGGTTCGTGACCGAATCTATTTAAATTATGCTAGGTGAACTTTGGGGAACAGGAAACCTTTTCCGTCTAGCATTACCGGATACCTTTCTCGGTTATTTTCTCCTACTCATTGATATTATTTTCCTTGCTGCAATTCTTCTTCATTTTTCCAGAAAAACATCGTTTAATTCAATTTTTGAAAAATGGCAATGGGTATTAGGCCTTTCATTAGCCGGGTTTATCACAAGTCAACTGCTTCCAATTCCACTTCCTTTTACAAATCAATCCTTAACTCCATTTTCCGTTTTCCCGCTTTTATTAGCTGCCTCATTTCTAAATCCACTGGCTGTTTTAATCGTCGGTGCTGCCACCGGGCTGGGACAAAGTCTTGGACAAACAAATCAGCTATTTGATGTTTTCCACTTTGCTTTTACTGGATTACTTGCCGCCTTGCTTTTGCAACAGCCTTTTATAGGCCGGTTATATCATTTTCTGCGCCATCCAATAGTGAGTGGGTCCATCAGCATGATATTGCCGGCATTTCTGTTAGGGCTTTCAACGCTTGTTATTTCGGAAGCTGGCTTTTCATTGGCTGCGCTCGATCAATCGCTTTACACATCCAATAATGCACTATTACTATTCCTTTTCGAGGGGTTCATAAATGGTGTATTAGTTCTCATCATTTTGAAATGGCTGCCCAATTTACGACCCCGACAGACGTTGATTCCATCACCCACCCAGCGTAGTTTACGCAGGCAACTTATTGGAAACTTCCTGGCATTTTCAATTTTCATCACAATTGTGGTGATGGCGGTTGTATTTAATCTCTCAATTTCTGTTTCTCGACGATTGGTTCTCAACCAAATGGCTCACAACGCAGCCATTGCTTCATCTGAACTCCCTGATTTTCAATCTGAATTGGAAAGACTCGTTGATGCATTTGATAATACAACCTTATTTACCTCATCAAACCCAGTTGAAGCTGAAGTAAGCTTAGAACAAATTTACAATAGCAGTTTGTTGTACAATCAATTGATTGTTGTGAATAAAGAGTTGACGATTTCGGCCCAATATGCTCCAGGAGAGCCAGAGAAATTGCAGCTATCTGAAGAAGAAAAATTGGCTCTCAATGCTGTTTTTACCACAAACGACCGTAAAATCGTGACTAAAAACAGCTCCTCAGTCGAAGGCCTTAGCTTTATTGTTCCGGTGATGGATGATGGGGAAACGGTTGTTGCTGTTATTGGGCGGGTAACTCAGTTGTCAATCAACAATTTAATTGTAGGCATACAAGGCGTCACCACTGACGGCGTAGGGTTCATTGTAAATGAAGAAGGTCAGGTCATTGCCCACCCTGATCCAACAATGTTGAATGCGTATTGGCAAGATGAAGAAAACGGCCGTTCTCTTTCTATAGAAACCAATGGCATAAAAAATGGTGCTTACCAATTTTATGAATCAAAGTCGAACACACGACAGCTCGTATACTACCTGCAAGAAGACCACGATCACAAATGGACCGTTGTGGTCAGCACACCTTATGCTGTGGTGCTAGACCTTTCACTGGATATTGGCAGGCCGCTGCTGATAATCTTACTTGTTGTCGTTATTGCGTCCTTCATACAATTAACTTATCAATCACAGGGTATCACCGAACCCATTACCGAAATGGTCACAGCATCCAAAACAATGGCTGCGGGTGGCAATTGGACCCCATCCATCCACGCCCAGCGAGATGACGAGATTGGACAACTAAGCCAGGCATTTTCGCAAATGCAGCGTTCGATGAAAAAACGACTCAACGATCTGTCTCTACTTTTAAATGTCAGCAGCGATGTTTCGACCAATATCGACTTAAA
>QQUD01000476.1 GCA_008501785.1 Chloroflexota bacterium | reverse complement strand
TCGCTCCCAAATTCCATGATCTCATTTTCGAAAAGTTTTTCCGCATTGGCGATCCACAATTGCATTCAACTGGCAGCACTAAATTTAAAGGGGCTGGACCAGGACTTGGCTTGCCCATTGCCAAAGGTGTGATTGAAGCACATGGCGGCCGTATCTGGGTTGAATCGGATGGTGAAGATGAAGATAGGCTGCCAGGGAGTCGTTTTCATGTCATTTTGCCGCTACGCCCACGGGTTGCTGAATTTGAACAGGAATTGGAAAAGGCCACACGTCCAGCTTATTTGATCGGATAGATGCTGGCATTAGTAGGGGCGTACCCTACGCTAAATTGGCAATTCATTTTTGCAAAGGAAAATCATATGTCATTAAACCAGCGAAAGAATGCATTGGTACTTTCTGGGGGTGGCGGTCGTGGTGCATACCATGTCGGTGTTTTGCGCTTTTTAGAAGAGCACGAGTGGATGCCGGACATCGTCGCTGGCACCTCGATTGGAGCCGTGAATGGGGCTGCCATTGCCTCTGGTCACAACGCACATTCGCTGTGGGCATTGTGGCAGCGTTTGGCCACAGAACACGTGCAAAAACCAAGCTGGAATTTGATGGACGGCAACTTTTTACTAGACACAGCGCCACTGCGTGAAACGTTACGAAAGGAAGGCTGGGTAAATTTTGACCGGATCAACTCTGATGAAACGGCCGTTCACCTGCGCGTCACTGCCACAGAATTAAACACAGGCCATCTACACGTGTTTGGCAACAGCGACGATGTGTTTCCAAGTAAAATGCAGCGAGAACAAATCAACCTGGAGCATATCATTGCCAGTTGTTCGATTCCGATTGTGTACCCAGCGACTGAGTTAAATGAAGGGCTGTACTGGGATGGTGCCACGGTAGCAAATACGCCACTGGGGCCAGCGATTGATGCAGGCGCAGAGCAAATTGTGGTGGTGATTATGACGCCTTGGGATGGCGATGCAAAGGGTGTAACGGCCGTTACCCCAAAAAACCTGCTTACAGCCGCCAGCACCATGCTCGAATGGGCCTTACTTGCTTCCTTCCAATCCGACATGAAAATGTTTCGTCGTGTCAACGAGCTCGTGCGTCTCCAAATTGAAAATGCACGTCTGCGTGCCACAAACGCCGCTTTAATCAAACAGCTTCGTGGCGAAGATGTTGAATTAGCCGATGATGATCACGACAATATTCCCGACATTTTGCAAAACAAATATCAGGAACTGCCAGAACCGATCATCATTGCCCCACAAAAACCAATCCCAGTAGAACGAATTGTGCGCTACACAAAAGAAGGGCATCAGCGCTTGTACAAAATGGGTTACCAAGATGCGAAACGCGCCTGGCGAGCCGCAGGCAAAGCAGTCGAGGGTGAAGGGTAAATGAGCCATCTGACGAAAAAGGTTGTGATTGTGACGGGAGCCACGGCGGGGATTGGGCGGGAAACGGCCGTTCTCCTCACAAAAGCCGGTGCAACTGTCATGGCAACAGGTCGCCGCAACCAGCGACTGACAGCACTAGAAACAGATTGCGCTAGGCATCCGGGTACCATCAAAACGATGGCTGGCGATATTGGGTCAGAGTCGTTTGCCCGAGAACTGGTTACAGAAACGATAGCTGCGTTTGGTAAGCTAGATGTGCTGGTGAACAACGCTGGGGTCGGCCACAAAAGCGAGTTGGCCGAGATGCCAATGGCCGACATGAAACGCATTTTTGATACGAATATCTATGGCTTGATGTATGCAACGCAGGTGGCTGTCGCCCAGATGAAGCAGCAGGGTTTCGGTCAAATCGTGAATGTTTCTTCGATTGTGGGACAATCGCCTTTACCAGCCAGTGGGGCTTATTGTGCGAGCAAAACGGCCGTTAACTTCCTCAGCCGCGCCCTGCGCATGGAACTGCTGCCCCACAATATCAAAGTCACCCTCGTTTACCCTGGTCTCACGGAAACAGAGTTTTCTGACGCCACGCTGGGGGGCAAAGGGCGCAACCGCTTTGGCTTGAAAGGTGTGCCAGCAGCACGTGTTGGACAGGCAATTGTGCGGGGGATTGAAAAAGAAAAGCCTGAAATCTATATTACCCCCACCGATTGGCTCCTCACCCACTTCAACCGCCTCTTCCCGCGTACACTAGATTTTGTCCTTGGCAGAATGGGCGGACTAACTTGATTAAAAAACCCCAAAATAGATGCGGATTCAGAAAATATCTCCTCAACAAAAAATAAATGTAAGCGTTCAGTCCCAAAGGTGCGACCCACTTACAAGCGACACTATTGTGGCGCATTACTCTGAGAAAAGTGCATCGTACCTGAACGGTTACAATAAATGAAGAATCGATACAATTCTATGTTAAAGAAAGTATTGCCCTCAACAATAAAATGAAAAAATGACACATAACCACCAATTCCTTGAGTTAAGACGTTCTCGCATAAAGAGAAAAAGAGGTATAACCACACAAAACTGGTTGTCCCTTTTACTGATTGCTGTTTTTTTGTTACTGTCGAGTTGTTCTACCGTTACCGAGACAAAAAAAGCAGTCCTGTTTTCTGAGTTAGATGAGAAAATTGCGGCTGGTGAATTTGGTGACATCAAGAGCTTAATCATCTGGCATGATGGCACAATAGAGTTGGAATCTTACTATCAAGGCACAGAGCAAGATGACTTGATTCAGGTGTACTCTGTCACCAAGAGCATCACGTCGGCCATGATTGGCAAAGCAGTTGAAGAGCAGAAAATTAACAGCCTGGGGGATCAGGTATTGCCATTATTTGCTGGCTATGCGCAAATAGAAAATTTGGATAGCAACAAGGAAGCGATCACCATCGAGGATTTGCTCACGATGCAAGCTGGTTTGGAAATGAATGAGCTGTCAACTAGCTAGGAAGATGAAAACAATGATGTATCACAACTTTATCGTCATCGAGATTGGGTGAAATATATTCTAGATCGAAAGATGGTGGCTGCACCAGGAACGAGTTTTACTTATAACAGTGGAGCCACAATGCTGCTGGGGGGCATTTTGGAAAAGG
>QQUD01000737.1 GCA_008501785.1 Chloroflexota bacterium | reverse complement strand
GCGGCCAGGTCTTGTATGGTTGAAGGTTGTAAAGTTGTTAAAGTAAAACGGATTTGTTCGTATGCTTCGTTCGTGATTTGCTGCATTTCTTCAATTGTTTTTTGTGCATTATTTGACTGAATTGATTTAGATTGATTTTGAAATTGATCTAACTTCATCAGCAGAAAACCAAGATTTTGCCCAACCGTATCATGTAAATGGCGGGATAATTTTAAACGTTCTTGCTCAAATCCTTTCAAATTTCCCGCTGAAAAAGGCGCAAGTCGAATGATGCCGGAAAAAATAACTGTCATAAGTCCATTTAAATCGTTTGTTTCTTTTTTTGTCAATTGATGGCTGGCTGGCAAAATTAAATGTAGCATTGCGAAACAAGTGTAGTCTGTGAAAAATGGAAAACAATATCCTAAATGCCCTTTGGGTATTGAGACATTTGGAAAATTTTCAGCCGTGATTTTTTGGAGGGAATCATTTGTTGGGTTTTTATAAGCGTTGACTTTTATGCCTGTTGGATAATTTGTTTGGGTTGTTGGGTTGTGATGTCTCTTAGATACAAGTGTAAATAAATTTGTTAGTAAATCTTTGTTTAGAAAGAAGTAGCTGTGTGAGAATGGTGCAATTTCAAAGGGGAGTCGAGTAACAATTTCGCATAGCTCGTCCCAATCGTCAATCGTCATGATTTGCTTGCTAATCCTCTCGAAAACAGACTGGTTTGTTTCAATTTGAAGGATTTTTTCTTCACTTTTTATTAGTAAGCTGAGAATGATTCCAACAAGGGCGGGAATAGCTATTGAGAAAATAATTAGTTCGATGAGAAATGGAAGGGTGATTGGAAGAATTTCCTGCCAATGTTCAGCAATTTCAAATATTGTAATCAGAATTCCCAAAAGAGTAGCAAACAACCAACGATATTTAAGAAGTGTTTTGAAAACAATTCTGTAGGTTTCTTGCAAAGTAGAGAAGCGCCTGATTTGGCTGTTCATATAATCGTAAGGTGGTGAATCTAATTGATAGTGTAATATTTTTATTGGTACATAATTTTGGAGAAATAAATTAATGTATGCTGATTATAGGAACTTATAGGCTAATTTTCAAATAAATCGATTGTAAAAAACAACAAAAACGACCCTATAGGGTCGTTTTTGTTGTTTTTTACAGTATAAATCTTTTTTAGTGCAGGGTCACATCCAGTTTTCAAACCTTTCCTGCTCATATTGAATGACTTCGCGTTGTTTTTCTAGTGAGTAATAGCGGCGGATGGGTACTATTTTTAGGATATGGTTTGAATCTGCTGCCCACCGAGCTAATTTTAGTAATTCTTCTATTCCTTTGCGCATATTGTCTGCTTCTGGCCCACCAAAGCGGTAGGTAAAGAAGTAGGGGTTTTCGTTGTCTAAATAGTCTAAAACTTGGATCAGGGTGTTTGCTATTTCCTCTGGATTCCTGGTTTGGGCAATGTCTTGAATGGCACGAATATCTCTATTGAGGTTTTTTTTGTAGACTTTTAAAATGACTGGGCTGTGTAGGAATCTGGCGAGGCCGGAGCGATGGATGATATCGAGATTTGCTGGTGGGTTTTGCCATGTGGTGGTGTGTTTAACGGCCGTTTCCAACTCAAAACACTCATCTCTAATCGTCGTCTTCTGACGATCCTCTAATGGGACCAAATCGTTGATGCTGTCTAATATTTTTATGGCGTATTCTTCAAGATACTCTTTGCGCTTGCGATCTGGAGGGATGGAATCGGCAGGAATTACCTTGCCGATATTCATCGTCAATTTGGGTCTTTTCAGGCGAAATGCATCTCCTAAGGCACCCGCGAGGCCACCAAATCCGATGGGCAAAACGGGCGCATTACCCTGGTAGCTCAACCAGGCAACGCCGGTCTGTGGGCGCATCCGACCGGCCGCCCAAGTGCCACCCTCTGGGAAAAGGCCGATAACGCCGTTTTGTGCTAATACACCCAATGCATTTTTAAGGGCAGAGCGATCTGTGTGCCCACGTTTGACGGGAATATAGCTGTATGCGTTGATGATCCAATCGGTTGTTTTTTCATGAGGAATATCGCTGCCACCAATCAGTTCGACCAACCAGGGGGTGTAAACTGTCATCAATACAGCTTCCATAACAGCAACATGATTGGCTACGACGAGCAGCGGCCCATTTTTGGGAAAGTTTTCTTTACCATTTATTTTGAGACGGAAGGCAAGAGGTAGGATAAGACGCCCTAGTGCACGAGCCGGTATGCGAAATAGGCGATTGCGAGGATAAGCATAAGTTTTTTGTTTATTTTGCATGTACATCACCAGATGGTTAATTTTGTGTATTTTAGAACCCATTGTTGGAACGGCAAATTATGCCGGTCAATTTTATATTTCCATTATTATCAACCCGCGTTTGTTTGAATCGTTTCTGTTGAGGACTGTAAATGTGATGACTGATTGTCTACAACCAGGACTTTATGGCTAGTACCCGGTTAATTAATATTTTGGATTAGCCAAAAAATGTATAATGAGCTTGTGTTTCAACAAAATTCCTTTTAAATGCACATAAGCGTTCAGTCTCAAAGGTGCGACGCACCTGAACGGTTACAATTGCACGAAGGAAGCCGTCAAAAATTTTATCTGGATAGAATATGAATCTTGAAAATACAAGCGCTTCTATTGAACAAGAATTGAATAACTTAAAAAAGGCTTATGCGATTATTGAAGAGAGGGAGGCCTCACTCCTTACCTTTTATAATTCCGTTTCACAGATGTTAGGGGTTGTAGATGTGACGGCGACGGATGTGCGGAATGTGCTTGTGAATGAAACGGCCGTTCAATTTAGAGGCGAACCCCGAGAGAAATTTCAAGGAGCCTGGGCGAGTGAACTTGGCGTACCACAAGAGCGCATTAATCAATGGATTCAACGTTATCATCAAGCAGAACAAGAAAAGCGACCTGTTGAATTTGAATATTCCATTGAAATCAAAGGGGATGTGCGGTGGTTATTAGCAACAGTGCGATTTATTGAACGTCTTTCAGATGAGATGATTCGATGCAGTTTTG
>QQUD01000169.1 GCA_008501785.1 Chloroflexota bacterium | reverse complement strand
TTTCAGAGTCACGATGCATCATCTTCGGCAGCACCTCCGCCAAAATGAGCGTCGATAGCGCCGAATTTTCCTGGCCTTCGCCATGACTATTCACCACAATCGGCCGTGGCGCTTTCAGCAGCAGCTCTTCAGCTACTTCCAGCCGCTTCATCGCCAATTCATATTGCAACACCGCCTGATTATCCTTGTAAGATTTCCCTAACCGGTGCAGCGCCCGCGATTCATTTTCAGCTGACTTCAATTTAGCACGTCCCTGCGCTTCAATTTCCAGCCGAATCTTTTCCGCAGCAGCTTCACGCTCTTGCAACATTTGCGCCACATCTTCACGCGCTTTATTTGTTGCTTCCTGCACGCCAATCAGCTTTTCGTCACGTTCCTTCTTCGCCCGTTCAATCTTCAGTTCCAGCGTATCCTTGCGCCGTTTGCGAATCAATTCCCACTCTTTTTCATACGCAATTTGTTCTTTAGCCACCCGTTCACGAGTCGCCAAGTTTTGCTGATATTGATTCGGCAGCTGCACATCAGGAATATTTGCACCCGTAATACGCACGCCATACAGCTTCATTTGCCGGTTCAACTGGGTTTGCATATCACCCACGTCACTGCCGCGCAAATCATAGGCGCGGGCTGTTTCCACCCGGCGGCTGCGACGACGAATCGCATCTTGCGCCGCGCTGCTCAGCACAGCATCAAAGTTACTGGCTCCAATGTGTCGCACAAATGCAATGGGGTCTTCAATAATGAACTTAAGGAAGAATTCAATCGACTTCAACGGCACATTCTCTTGCGTCGGGCAAGCCAAAACAGGAGCCGTGTAAGGAATTTCGGTGGATGTATCGACAATATAATCAACTTTTTCCCAAGGCCACATCAAATAATGGCGACCGGGAGCCAGTTCACCCACAATTTTGCCAAATTCTGACTTGACGCCAGTCGTCCCTTGCTCAATTTCTACAATGGCACTGCGCCACCAGGCAATCGCGCCAATGAAAAACAGGCCAAGTCCAAATATAAACGCCGCACCCACACCAAAACCGGAAAAGCCAAACATCAGCAAAGAGGCAATAATCACATAAAATGTGGCCCCAAACCAAAATGTCCAGCCAAATCCGCGCCGATCTTTGGGAATAACGACAGGGACAAGTGCGCCGCTGTCGCCAGTTCGCAATAGTCGTTGAATGTTGTCCCAACTGGCAACGACTTCTTTAATTCGTGAAAAGTTTCGTGTCATACTCATTGATAGTCTCCTAGAAATGTAATCAGTAATCAGTAATCGGTGAGCGGTAATCGGTATTCAGAATAATTCTGCCTACTGTTTACCGGTAACTGTTCACTGTTTACCATTTACTCTTCTGTTTTTTCGCCACCATTCCGCTTCGATTCCGGCGTATCATCCAGCTCTTCCGCAATAGCCACGGCTTCTGCAGCTTCCTCATCATCTAGCTGTTCGGCGCGGTCTTTGATACGTGCCACGATGTCGCGGGTGCGTTTGCGCATCGATTTAATATCTTCTGCGGTATACAACGGATCACCTTTAACACCCATCATCTGCTGCGCCACCGCCATAAAGTCCACCTGATTGTTATCAGATGGCCCCAGGTTCACCACCTGTGGCAGCTTACCGGCAACGCCCTTAATGCGATCCAGCACTTCTTGTTGATAACGATATTCCAAAATCTCATGGAAAAAGGCACTATTCACGGTTTGAATATCCAACGCTTGGGCTTCTAGCAACGATGAGTTGGCACGTGCTTCACTTTCTGCTTCAATCAACAATTGCTGCGAATACGCATTCGCCTGATTGATCGCCTTCTCGTGTGCCGTGTCCATTTGCGCCTGATGTGTAGCAATATCAGCACTAATCTCCGACAACGTTTCCCGCAATGATGCCAATTCTTTGTTCAACTCACCTTCATCCTGGCTTTTACGCAAAGACAATTTGTATTGCTCGGTATACGCCTCTTTGGCAACCTTAACCATTTCCGGTGAAGCGAGGTCCATCCGATATTCGCGGCTGGACGGTTCCGCATGTGTGATGTTTGCATTCACAAAGCGCACAGCAGGCAAAAACTGATTATTCAGCGTTTCCAGCAATGATTGTGTGCTTTCGCCCACCAAATCATAAATTTGCTCAGCGCGTTGTTCATAAATGAGCGCGCGCGTCACTTCGCTAATCGCATGGTGCAGCTTCTCAGAAAAGCCATTCACACCACCAAGCGTAAAAATAAATGACTGGGAATCTTCAATACGGAATTGGAGAAACAAATCCACGGAGGCATTCACACGCCCTTCCGTTGGTGCTTCTCGAATGGGGGCATTGTAGGGGTACTGTTTGGTCACATTCACAATGTAACCAACCTTGCGACGTGGATGGAAACCAAGCCATTTACGACCCGCACCCACCACTTCTTCAACCTTACCAAATTTGGTCACGAGCGCCTGACAGCCATCAGGAACCATCACGTATCGGTTCTTGACAATGCCAAATGCAGCCACAAGCACCACCAACACCCAATAGTGAAAACCAAACAAAGCGGCGCTGATATTGCCGTCAAACAGTCCATCAATCAAATTCCCTGAAAACCAACCAATCAGCCCAATCATGGTTAAGATGAAAGGCCAGCCTAAAGCACGCGCATAAGACCCCGAGCTTTTGGGCATCACAACGGGTGAAATGATATTCGTTTGTTCACCAGCCCCATCATCACGCATTCTGCTGCGGTTAATTATTTCAGCAACTTCATCAATTGATGCCGATATTTGAGCAATTTGGGTGCCTGCTTTCTCCCCATCTTGACGCGCAGAAAAGAAGTCGCGTGCGTCAATTGCGAACTGTTCAACCTCATCAGATTGTGCCAATTCGGCTACAGTTCTAATCGTGTTACGAATGTTTGCCATAGAAATTCCTCCAATAAAACAATAAATTAGGTGCGACGCACTTCGGAAAGTGCGTCGCACCTTTGTAGTCGTTTCCGTTTAAATACTTTCAATTGACCACAAAGAGCGTCGCTGACGACTGTCGCTGACAACTGTCGCCAGCGACTTAAAA
>QQUD01000384.1 GCA_008501785.1 Chloroflexota bacterium | reverse complement strand
TGCACTGAGCGCAGCCGAAGTGGCCGTTCCCGCTCCACCTGAACCTGATGACCCCACCTTAACCATCAATTTGCCACCAGCCGAGGATGACGATGCCACGCTGACTGATGTTCTGCCTGCACAACCTGCCCCGCGTAAACAGTCACCACCGCTGCCGCTGACCCCTGATGAACTAAAGCCGCAAGAGCGTCCGTCCGTGCTGGATCAAGATGCAACTGAGGTGCAGCCGCGAGTGGCTTTTTCACAAACGACGCGACCCAAGCCACCCACAGAAGAACCACCGGAAGAGCCGCCAATTCAGGAAGCGCCGACACAGGTGCATCGCCCGGTACGGCCGTCTCCACCACCCGACGACGCACCCACCGTAATGCATCGCCCTGTACGAGAGCAGCCGAAACGTGAGCAACCAAAACGTGAGCAAAAGGCACCTCAACAAAGGCGTCCCATTCGTGAACAGCCACAGAGGGAGCGACCACGGCGTGACCCTGCGCCACGACAACAGCCGATACGTGAACAACAAAGCCATCGCCCCATCCGGCAGCAGCCAGTACGTGAACAAACTTCTCGCGTGGCAATGCCGGTGCGTGAGAAAAAAGGGCAGCCCCGGCCTAAAACACGAAAACAGCAGCGACGGCGCGGCTGTTTGGTGCGCAGTCTCATTGCCTTATTAGCGGTTGGCATTGTTGGGATTGCGCTAACGACTGTTGGATTGGTGATTGGGTATACTAGCATTGCCAATGACTTGCCTGATCCAGGTGAAATTGAAGGGAAAGCTAGTAATTTTGAAACGGCCGTTATCCTCGACCGCAACGGCAACACCCTCTACCAGCTTGCTGACCCCAATTTTGGCAATCGCACCCGCGTGTCGCTTGATGACATCTCCCCTTATCTGCAACAGGCAACGATTGCTACTGAAGATTCCCGATTTTATGAGCATCCTGGCTTTGACATCATTGGCATTGGTCGTGCCATTTACCAGGCAGCCCAAGAGCGCGAATTTGTGTCTGGTGCCAGTACTATTACACAACAGCTCGTCCGTGCTGTTTTGCTCGATGAAGAGGAGCGCACCGAACGTTCTTTTCGCCGGAAGGTGCGCGAAATTATCTTGTCTGCGGAACTGACACGACGTTATGCCAATGATAGAGATTTTATTTTGGAGCTGTATCTCAATGAAATTTATTACGGCAATTTGGCGTATGGCATTGAAGCAGCTTCCCAAACCTATTTTGATAAATCAGCCGCTGACTTAACATTGGCTGAAGCATCACTGCTGGCTGGACTGCCGCAAGCGCCTGCCCTATGGGACCCGTACACTGCCCCTGAAAAAGCACTGGGACGGCAAACCGAAGTGCTGAATTTGATGATTTCTGAAGGGTACATTAGCCGTGAAGAAGGGTTAGCTGCCCAAAATGAAGCGATTCTGTTTGTGGAGCAAATGACGCCACCTGTGGTCACCATTCGCTACCCTCACTTCACTTTCACCGTGCTGCAACAAGCAGAAGATTTGCTGGGCGCGCAGGCCATTTATCGCGGCGGGTTGCGTATTCACACGACGATTGACCCAGCTGCCCAAGAATTAGCTGAATCGACACTGGCAAACGCCCGCCCAACCATTCAGGCGGGTGGTGCCAACAATGGCGCAATCGTGGTTGTGCAGCCCAGTACCGGTGAAATATTGGCGCTGGCGGGCAGCGTGGATTTTGACGATGAGGCGATTAGCGGGCAGGTGAATATGGCATTGTCTCCACGCCAGCCTGGTTCGACGATTAAGCCGCTTGTCTATTTATCTGCGATGGAATTAGGATGGACGCCGTCTACCTTGATTTGGGACGTGCCCACCAGTTTCCCCGATGGCACAAACCCGCCCTACGAACCAAAAAATTATGATGACGAGTTTCACGGTCCGCTGCGATTGCGGCAGGCGTTGGGGAATTCTTATAACATAACGGCCGGTAAAGCCCTCGAATTTGTGGGCGTGTGTAATTTCATCACCAACATGCAAAAAGTAGGGTTGGCATCGCTGCAAGACCCAGGCTGTGTAGAGCAGGGCACACCGCGTAACTACGGGCTGGCCCTTTCGCTGGGTGGCGGCGGGATTACACCGCTGGAAATGGCGTCAGCCTTCACTGTGCTCGCCAATCAAGGACGATTTATTGCGCCATTTGCCATTTCACGTATTGAAAATCGAGCTGGTGATGTGCTGTTTCCGCAGCCGGGAGCAGAACCGACAGCCGTACAGTCTGTACGACCCGAACACGCTTACCTGCTCAGCGATATTTTGTCTGACAACAATGCGCGTCAGCCAGAATTTGGCACGAACAACCCGCTGGTGTTGGCTGGCCATCGGGCTGCTGCCAAAACGGGCACGTCTGGCTCAGACCGGTCTGATGTGCGCGATGCGTGGACGATTGGGTATACGCCTCATGCGGTAACGGCCGTTTGGATTGGCAACACCAACAACGAACCCATCGGTGAAGGGCAATCTGGTACACGGCTGGCAGCCCCCATCTGGAACAGCTTTATGACGCAATATCATGCCACGAAACAGCCACTTGACTTTGCGCGACCTCCTGGTGTGGTTGATGTTGAAATTTGCGCCGATTCCGGTACGCGCCCTGGCAATGACTGTGCCAATCGGCGTATCGAAATTTTTGCTGAAGATCAGCTGCCGCTCGATAATAATCAAGACTTTATCCAAAATGTACCGATTGATTTATGGACCAACCTGCGAGCAAATGACAACTGTACCGAATCGGTTATTGAAGCTGGATTTTTCACGCTGCTCGTGTCTGGAAATGATGAAGTGATTGGCCGAGAACAGCAGCGAGCGCGAGAATGGCTGGAAACAACATCTGCCGGTCAACGGTGGGCCAGTCAGCACAATATTGGCCTGCCGCTGCAACTGCCACCTTCCCAGTCATGTGATGAAAATACGCCCCGACCTACCATCGAGATTACCGATCCACAAGCCAACAGCGACATTATCGAAACCATCGAAATTCGTGGCTCTGTAAGTGCGCCGACTTTCTCAAGTTATCAGGTTGAGTTTGGATT
>QQUD01000549.1 GCA_008501785.1 Chloroflexota bacterium | reverse complement strand
CGTACACGCAAAGTGACCTTGACCTGATTACCGGTGTCGCCAGTTATGTAACAACTGGTATGCAAAATGCCCAGCTCTTTAATGAAATCCAAAGGCAAGGTGAAAAAGAGCGTGTGATTAACATGAGTAGTCAGAAGAGTCAGGGAACATTGGATGTGGAATCGGCGCTGCAAACGGCCGTTACTGAATTAGGCAACGTCCTCCAAGCCAACTATACACAGGTGACATTGGCGGCAGCGACGGAAGAAACGGCCGTTCCCCCCCCCACAAATGGCGTCAATCAACCAGAGAAAACGAAACAAAATGGAACCCATAGCTAAAATAAGGCGAAATAGCAAAATGAGGCAAGCTATGACGGGAAAAACTTACATTGAATCAAACCAGATAAAAGCTGTAAAACGCATTGTCCTTTTGGCTGTGTTCATCACACTTTCACTGTTCACGATCAGCGGTAATGCGATGGCTCAGCAAGACGATAAACAACATGTTTTGATCCTCAACTCATATCATCAAGGGTTTAGTTGGACGAATCGAGTTGTGGCTGGCATTAGTGAGGCGTTTACAGAGGTCGAATCGACTGCCGAATTCCATATCGAATATATGGATACTAAACGCTTGCTGAACGAAGAATATTTGCAAGATATTTTCCAACTCCTGCAAGGTAAATACGCAAACATTCCCGTCGATGTCATCATTTTATCCGATAATAACGCGCTTGAATTTATGCGAACCTATGGTGAACAGTTATTTCCTGGCGTCCCCATCGTTTTTACCGGGATTAACAACTTCGAAGATTCCTTACTTGAGGGGTTTGATCAGATTACAGGGGTTGCAGAAGCAACCGATATTGCCGACACATTGTCTTTAATGCTCAGGCTTCATCCAGAGACAAAACAGATTTATGTCATTAACGACCAGACGGCAACGGGGCAAGCCACGCTAAGCGCTTTTGATGATGTCAAAGCTGACTTTGAAGATCAAGTTGCTTTTATTGTTTACGATGATTTTAAAGTAAATGAAATGCAGCAAGCGTTGGCCACATTGCCCTCTGATAGCCTGATATTGATGTTGTTGGTCAACCGGGATAATACTGGTCAATTCTTTACTTATGAAGAAAGCCTCGACATTCTCTCGTTTTATACACAGGTGCCAATCTACGGTGTGTGGGACTTTTATATTGAACATGGCATTGTTGGTGGAAAACTAACCGACGGTTTAAGCCAGGGTCGAGCTGCTGGTGAGATGGCCTTGCGAATATTGCAAGGTGAGGCTGCTGTCGATATTCCAATATTGCGAGAGAGTCCCAATCAATACATGTTCGATTACGAACAGCTTGAACGTTTTGAAATCGAACAATCTCAACTTCCTACAGGTAGCTTGATTGTCAATCGTGATCCTACTTTTTACGAATTATACCGAGATGCGCTTTGGACAGTATCTGCCGTTTTTGCCATTCTTCTGATTGCTATTGTCGTCTTGTTAATCAACATTAGACAACGACAACGAGCTGAAGAAAGCCTGAATCAATCCTATTTGCGTCGAGGTCGGCAGGTGGAATTGTCAACACAAGTCACACAAGATATTGTCAACATTACTGATCTGGATGCTCTTTACAAACGTGTTGTGAAAGATGTGAAAGAAGTTTTTGGTTACTATCATTCGCAAATTCTGCAATATGATTCTGACATAGATGCGGTACGGTTGATGAAAGGGTATGGAGAAATTGGCGATCAGATGCAGGCTCAAGCACATCAAATGCCTCTTGGGGTCGGGTTGATTGGTCGAGCTGCCGCAACGGGAGAAACGGTTCTTCGAGCTACATTAGCCGATGATCCCGACTGGAAACCCAATCCACTTTTGCCAGATACAAAAGGTGAAATTGCAGTTCCTATCAAATTGGGTGACGAAATATTAGGGGTTTTAGATGTGCAAACAGATGTACCGGATGCCTTGTCGTCTGAAGACCAACTTTTGTTAGAAGGTTTGTGCGGGCAAATTGCGATTGCTATTGAAAATGCACGGGTCAATTCAGACCGGCAACAATTGCTTACGAATACGGAAATTCAATCACAACGTCTTGCTCGTCTAAATGAAATGAGTGCTGCCCTAAACCAGGCAGATTCGCTGGATGGTGTGTATCGTATTGTTGGGCAATTTGTGCAGGAAGCGATTGATGGTGTTCGTGCCTCACTTGGGATAATTGATCCAAATGGGGAAACATTTGAAATTTTGAGTTTGAGTGGTGTTAAAGGTGCTATTCCATTGGGTACACATCTTCCAATTAAGGGAACGGCCGTTGGGTCTGTTATTCGTGACCAGCGCATTAAGCGATTCCCCCATGACGGAGCCTTGGAAAGTTTTCCAGATACACGTAAACTGGCAATGGAAGGTATTAAAACCACGATTAGTGCGCCGTTATATGTGAGTGGTCAGGTTGTCGGTGCGCTGAATATTGCCAGCACGAGTCCGAACGCTTATGGGCTGCGTGAATTATCACTTATGCAGCAGGTGGCAAATCTGGTTTCCTCTACGTTACAAGTGCGGAAGTTCCTTGAGGAAACACAAAAACAATCGACCCGTCAAATGAAGCTCAATGAGATGAGTACTGCACTGAATCAGGTTGATTCAACGGACGACATTTATCGCATTGTGGGCCAGTTTACCTACGAGGTGCTTCGCAGCGCTCGTTCCTCTCTGGCAATTGTTAATGACGATTTAAAGACGTTTGCAATCATGGGCTTGAGCGGTCTTGAGGGGGTTGTCCCGTTGGGCATTCAGCTCCCAATTGAAGGAACGGCCGTTGGTCTGACGATTCTAAAACAAAAGGTCTTGCGTTTTCCTCAGGATGGGGCGTTAGAAAAGTTTTTGGATACCCAAAAATTAATTGCTAATGGGGTTCAAAGTACCATCGGGGCACCCATTATTATTCGAAACCAAGTATTTGGGGCGCTGAATATCGCCAGTTCTGATGCAAATGCATATGGCACACAAGATGTCGCATTTATGCAACAGGTGGCGAATCTGGTTGCTTCTGCTTTAGAAGTGCGCCAATTTATTGAAGCGACAGAAAAACAAGCGCAAGATCTGCGAACTGTAGCGGCCGTTTCGACAACGGTTGCTGCGACACTTGAACAACAAGCATTATTGCAGAATGTTGTTGACTTAACGAAAGAGCGGTTTGGTTTATACCATGCACATATTTACCTGCTAGATGATTCAGGTGAATCATTATCTTTGTATGCAGGGGCGGGTGAAATTGGACAGAAAATGGTGGCAGAGGGCCGCACGATTCCAATTGGGAAGGAACAATCGTTGGTTGCTCGCGCTGCCCGCAGTCATCATGGTGTGATTGTGAATGATGTAACAGCAGACCCTGGCTTTTTGGCACATCCACTGCTGCCGAATACATGCTCTGAAATGGCGGTGCCGATGATTGCTGGTGACACAGTGCTGGGTGTGTTGGACGTGCAGGCAAGTGAAGCGAACCACTTTACAGATGAGGATGTGCAGATTCAAACAACACTGGCTGCGCAAACGGCCATTGCTCTGCAAAATGCACGCACGATTGAAAAGGCAGAAACGGCCGTTGCCCAGCTCAACATGCTCACCAAACGACTAACTCGTGAAGGGTGGGATCAATTCTTGACCACAAAAGAAGCGTCACAATTGTCATTTGGTTACGATTTAAAACAAGTCGCCCAAGTTTCAGAAACAGCTACATCAACCTTTGAAAGTAATGCTGCTTTAAATCAACCCATTCGGGTGCAGGGCGAGAAAATTGGTGCATTGCAAATTGCAGAACCGCAGGCTTTGTCATCAGAAGCTCAAGAAATTATTGCGAGTGTAACAGAACGACTTGGTGAACACATTGAGAACCTGCGCCTTACTGCTCAAACAGAAAATGCGCTGGCTCATACAGAAGCACTTTTTGTCGGTAGTGAACGAGTTGTTCGATCAACCAATATGGACGATATTTTGCAGGCACTAGTAAATTCAACAGAACTGCAAAAAATGGACCGTGCTTCCATTTTGTTTTTTGACAAACATTGGGACAAGGGACCAGAAATGCTGACCATAGCAGCATATTGGACACAAGAATCTATTGAAGAAGTAACTCCTATTGGTACAACTTATCCGTTAGACATGTTCCCTACAATTAATTCACTAAGCCGAGATGAAATTACGTTTGTTGAAGATGTCTCCACAGACCCGCAAGTGGATCAAAAATTACGAGCCTTCTTCAAACAGGCAAAAATCAATAGCTACATAACCATTCCACTTACGTTAGGGGATCAATGGATTGGTTTTGTCTCTGGACAGTCAAATCGGTCTATGAGCATTAATGCTAATGCAGTCAGACAAATGAAGGGGTTGACAGATCAAGCAGCGGTTGTGGCACAAAGCTTACGCTTGTATGAAGATGCGCAGTCTCGTGCTCAGCACGAACAAACGCTGCGCGAAGTAACAGAACGTATTCATGCAGCCCCAGATGCTGAGTCGGTTTTGCGAATTGCGGCCAAAGAAATTAACCGGGTTTTTGACATGGAAACCTTTGTCTACCTGGATGAACAACAGTTAGCCGAACCGGTCAATGGCAGCGGTGATCACTAATGCTGCTTGGGACAAATATCGTGGTGATGTATGAGGAATACAATGAATAGAAGCGAAACACCTTCATCTACCAATAAGAACAAAGAGGCACGCAATGCCGTAATCATCGCTGGCTTCATGACCGTATTCATGGGCGCTCTGAGCATCTATTTTGTGCTTCAGGGAGAAGAAGCGACGTTTTTCATAAAGGGTGCGCTAGGCTTAATGGCTGTTGTATCTGCTATCGCCTGTTGGCTGAGTTACAAAGGGCATGTGCAAGTGGGAATCCTGTTGATCATGGCTGCCTTTCTGCCCATGATCATTCTAAATCAATTGCAAACTGCTGGTGATAGCTTGTTAAATGGCCTGATGGCTGCCGTCGTGACCGCTGGTGTCGCCTTTCCCACCCTCTCTGGTAAATGGCTAAATCGGACACTTATTGCTGGTATTGTTACAGGGGGCATCGTTGTCCTAATTGACGTATTTGGTCCAACTAACCGTCCAGATCATACCGCTGTTTTATTGGATTATGTCATCATCTCTATTTTGTTTAGCGTATTGATTATTATCCTGATGCGTCAACTGCGCGATGCAAATTTACGCCCAAAACTTATTGCAGCTTTTGCTTTTATTGCTTTGATTGGTTCGTTGTTTACCTATGGTGCCAGCGAATATTCTACACAAGTCTATACAGAGGATGCCCTCCCCAGCCAACAAGTTTTCGGGAAAATTGCCCAATTTTCACGGAGGGTGCAAGCCGAGGTGTTGGAGTTTATCAAACTCGGTGAAGAAGAATCGGTTGAGGAAATGAATGAAAGCATCACGGAGCTTTCAACATTGTCAACACAAATTATTAATCTGGCAGATGAGCCAGCGGAAGTGGATGATTTTGCAGAACTTGGTGAAAATGCAAGGGCAATCTCTGACTTGGCTCAAGAACTGGTGGCATCTCACCGGCAGACATTAGAAGCTCTGGATTCGATGGAAGAAGTAGAAGATACAAAAATCCCCAATCTATTTAGCCAGATAGATGTTGTCCTCAATGAGGAGATTGCTAGAAATATTGCCGCAGGGAATTTTGAAGAAATTGAGGAAGATGTCATTCCTACACAAGCTCTCCTTACTGAGGTTCGTATGGGTTTGCAAGCAATGCGATCTGAAACATTGGAGTTTGTGAATAGTGGGGATTCCGACACGCTCGACGAATTTGAAGAGGCGAAAGCTCGCGTAGAATCAGCTCAAAGTGAGGTGGACGCTGTTCTGGAATCAGATGAACCAGGAGAAGCCGACCTGTATGCGCTGTTGAACGAAACCAAAGATTCTGTGCAAGCTACTGGAGAGGCAGTGATTGCCTCGCATGCAAACACATTGGAACTGCTGGAACAGCTAGAAGTTGTAGAAGATAATCTGGGGAATAGCCTGATTGCTGTTGAAGGTTGGATCCTTGAGGATGTTCGCAGAGGTGAATCAAATTCAGATCGGGCAGCCGTTTTATCTACTTTGTTAGCCTTGGGAATGTCTGGTTTATTCGGTTTGTTCATGTCTAATCTGGTGACAAGACCAGTTGCCCGATTGGTGGTTGCATCCCAGAAATTAGGTGAAGGCGACCTGTCTGTCCAGGCAAATGTGAAAACAAGCGACGAAATTGGTGCGTTGGCTTCATCCTTTAATAATATGGCAGGTCAACTACGACAAACACTAGGGCGATTGGATCAGCGTATCCAACAGATGGAAGTTAGCGCTGAGGTAAGCCGTCGTCTGTCTACAATTTTGGAAGAGCAAGCGCTGGTAAAGGCTGTTGTGACGCGTTTGCAAGAAGCCTTTAATTATTATCACGTTCACATTTACCTGCTCAATCAAGATGGCGACAATTTGATTATGGCTGGTGGTACTGGTGATGCCGGTGCTCAAATGCTGGCTCAAAATCATGCAATGTCAATGGGACGAGGCCTTGTTGGTCGTGCTGCCCAAACAAACTCGACCACACTTGTTTCCAACGTATTGCAAAGTGATGTCTGGGTTGCCAATCCGCTTTTGCCTGAAACGCGTTCTGAAATTGCATTGCCGATTGCTATTGGTGACCGCGTACTTGGTGTATTAGATGTACAAAGTAATGTGACCAACGGGTTGGGGCAGGCGGATCAGGAGTTGTTGCAGTCAATTGCGAGCCAAGTCGCAATTGCTTTGCAAAATGCGCGTTTATATGAACAAAGTCGGCAGGCAGCCGCAGATCTTGTGCCTTTTAAGCTCGGTTTTGAGCGCTCTGCCAGCGCCATCTTTATGACTGACTTAGCGGGTAATATTTATTACGTCAATCCTGCCTTTACCGAATTATATGGATACACTGAGGCGGAAGTGTTGGGGAAAACCCCACGTATTTTGAAATCTGGCCTTGTGCCAGATGAGCGATATAACTATATTTGGAAGACGTTGTTGGGCCATGACCCTGTTATTGGGGAAATGATCAATAGAAGTAAGGATGGTCGTATTGTTCATGTTGCCATTAACTTGACTTCCATTTTGGATGACACGGGTACGCCACTAGGTTTTCTGGCTATACAAACGGATATTACAGATAGAAAGGTGGCCGAATCTGTGTTAGATCGGCGTGTTGCAGAGCTGAACGGCCTGAGTGAAATTGGCCGCAAAGCGGCAGAAACCCCGTCGGTTCCTGAATTCCTGAGTTGGACTACAAATCGAATCCCCTCCGCTTTGGTGCAGCCCGAAACCTGTGTCGCTGCGGTTATGATTGGGGATGATGTTTATGGAGATGCGTTGGCTATCACCTTGCGCCGGCAAATGGTTGAAGAACTTCGTGTTGGCGGGGAACATTTGGGGCGACTCTATATTGCTTATACCGATGACAATCTCTCTTTTACCGACGATGATAGTGCGTTTATTGGTGATGTTGGGCGTCGTATTAGCAGCTATATTGATGGTCAGACGCTGTTGCAAACGATGGCGCAGCAGGCGACCGACATGGCGCAGCAGGCTGCAGAATTGCAAACGGTTGCCGAAATTGGAACGGCCGTTTCCGCCATCCGTGACCCGCAACAACTGCTGCAAACATTTGTGGATATGACAAAAGAAAAATTCAATCTCTACCATGCCCACCTCTTCCAATATGATGTGGCTAGCGATATGCTGCAATTAACGTTTGGTGCAGGCGACATTGGCCAACAGATGGTTGCAGAAAAACCGCAGATTGCATTCTCTGAAGAAAAATCACTGGTGGCACGCACGGCCCGCAGCCGGCAAGGTGTTTTGGTCAACAATGTACAAGAGGAGTCAGACTTCTTGCCAAATCCGCTGCTGCCAGACACACAGGCAGAAATCGCAGTGCCGATTGTTGTATTTGATCAACTGCGCGGTGTATTAGACATGCAGGCAGATGAGATTGATTTCTTCACAGAAACCGATCTGAGCATCTTTACCACATTAGCCACTCAGTTAGGTATTGCGATGGAAAATGCGTCACAGTATGCACAGGTGCAGGAAACGCTGGTTGAGGTGACTGCTTTGCAGCGAGCGATGACCCGCGAAGGGTGGCAGGCGTTCCTGACAGCGCGTGAAAAACCAGTTTATGGGTTTGCTACCGCAGATGCAAAGATAAAGCCTATTACGAAAACAACAGCAGCCGATGAGCGTGAAGCGTTACATCTTCAGGATGTAAAGCAGGATGAAACGGCCGTTACCACTCCTGTCCTTCTCGGAGCCACAACAATCGGCTCAATTGGGGTCCGCACAGCAGAAGATGCACTGTCTGACGAACAACAAGTATTGTTACAAGCAATTTCTGAGCAGGTTGGGCAAGCACTGGAACGGGCGCGACTGTCGGAACAGATGCAGGTGGCCCTAAACGAAACGGAAGCCCGTACTGAAGAGCTTGGCTTGCTGAATCAGATGAGTCAGGAGTTGACTGCACAAACCAATGTAGATGGCGTGCTAGATGTTGCTTACCAATACACCTCACAGATGATGGCTGCCGAAGAATTTTATGTCGCTCTTTATTATCAAGAGATGGATGAGGTTGAGTTTGCTTTGACGATGACTCGCGGTAAACCGCGTCGCTATACAGAACGCCGCCAGGCGGGTGAGGGGCTGACCGAGTACATTATTCGTAACCGGCAGCCCTTACTCATGTCAAACAATGTAGATCAGCACCTGGCATCGTTGGGGATTGCTGCCATTGGGAACCCAGCAGAATCCTGGGTTGGCGTGCCGCTGACTTTTAGCGGTAAGGTGATTGGCGTCATGGCATTACAAAGTTATGAAACAGGTTACACCTACAGTGAACAGCATCTGAATCTGTTGGTAGCTATCGCTAGTCAGGCGGCTATTGCTATTGAAAATGCGCGGCTGATTGAAGCGACAACCACACGGGCAGAGGAAGAGCGGATGCTGCGACAGATTACGGCTCGCGTGAATACGGCCGTTGATGCCGAATCTATTTTACGCACGGCTGCTGAAGAAATCGGCCGTGCGTTGGGATTAGAAGGGTATGTTAGATTAGATGCTGTGGGAGACACTAGCCTACCATCATTCGAGAAAGCTACTAACGGTAAGGGAAACTGATTATGGATAATCAAAATACCATTCCATTTAGACAAAGTATTCGGACTAGATTGATGGCGCTTCTTTTGGGGCTGACTATTTTGTCAATCGTCATTATTGCATACTTCAGTGTTAGTTCAATTTTGCGTTCTGGACAAAGAGCGCAAGCTGTGGGCAACGAAGTGCTGCAGCAGCAGGCTGAAGAATTTCTTGTGCAATTAACGCTCGCAAATGCACAGGTTAAAGAGGCATCCCTTGTGGACATTCAGCTAGATGCTGACCACATCGCCCAATTTGCTGGAAGTGTTTTTGATGCACAAAGCCATTACAGTACACAAACGTTTTGGCTTGCTGACGAAAAAATGTTTTTTGGTCCCGATGGCCAGTTTGTCAATGGTGAAGAAGATGTAACGACGGTTTTTGTGCCAAATATTGTTGAGATCGATGAAGCATTATTAGCAGAAATCGAGTTAACCTCATATTTAGACAGAATTATTCCCAGTATTGCTGAGAGTGATGCCAGTATGGTTGCTGTTTATATGATCCATAAAATGGATTTTACGCGTTACTATCCAAATATCAGTTTAGGCGAGATTGTACCTGCTGACTTTAGTACAATTAGCGATGTTTTCTTTACATTGGGCACACCTGAGAACAATCCTGAAAGAAACATAGTGTGGACACCTATTTATGATGATCCAGCAGGTCAAGGGTTGCTGGTAACGGCCGTTGCACCCGTTTACACAAGTCAGAATGAATTTGTAGGAACAATTGGCATTGATGTAAGTTTAGTTGAACTAACATCAGCGATTGAGAATGAGCAAATTATAGCCGATGGGTATTCGTTTTTGATAAATCAGGATGGTATTACGATTGGTTTACCTGAACAGGGTTACGAAGATATTTTTGAAACAGATTTAGATAATGAAACGTTAACAGTAGGCGTAGATTTAAGTTCTATCTCATCACCATTTTTGCCCGTCATAAACAGTATGAAGAACGGGGAAACAGGTTTTCAGGCGATCAATTCCGATGGGAAAGATATCTTTGTAGCATATACACCAGTTTCCAGTACGGGTTGGAGTATGGCAAGTGTTGTCGAAGCTGACAATATGCTTCAGGCGACAACCATTTTGCAGCAAGAGGTTGAATCTGCGACTCAATCTTTGGTCCGAACCTCAATTCTTCCAATTAGTATCGTCATTTTATTAGCTGTTGGTATTGCAGGTTATGTTTTCACCTCGCGTTTGACAAATCCTATCCAACAACTGGTATTAGTAGCCCAACAAATCGGATCTGGGAATTGGGACTCGGTAGCAATAAGCAAATTGAAATGGACAAGCAGAGGCGAAATTGGCATTTTAGCAAATGCGTTGAGAACAATGATCTCTCAGCTGCGTGAAGTCATCGATAATTTGGAACGGCGAGTGGTTGAGCGTACGGATGATCTGGAACTGGCGATTGAAGTTGGTGGGGCTGTGTCACAAATTCAAGATCTTGAAGCACTTTTAGCGGAAGCCGTTAATCTGATTCGATCGCGCTTTGATTTGTATCACACGCAAATTTATCTGGTTGACCCGGAGCAAAACACGTTAGTGTTACGTGCTGGAACGGGAAAGGCCGGGATAGAATTGATAAAAAAGGGGCATTTTTTACCGTATGATACGGATTCAATCAACTGGAAGGCTGTGATTGATAAGCAGGCTGTGATTGTGCCAGATACGGCCGTTAGTCCTGTTTTCCTCCCTAACCCATTGTTGCCCAATATCCGGTCTGAAATGGCTGTGCCACTCATTGTTGGCGACACTGTCCTCGGCGTACTGGATATTCAAGCTGACCAACCCAACACACTAACAGAAGCTGTATTACCAGCTTTCCAAACAGTAGCTGGACAGGTAGCCATTGCGCTGCAAAATGCGTCACTGTTTTCTCAGCGCGAAACAGCCTTGGCATCGGTACACGAGGAACAAGAACGTGTTCAGACCATTATGGAATCGCTCATTCTCCCGATCGTCATCTCTGATGTGTCCGACGGCATTGTGCTTTATGTAAACGATCCGCTGGCAGAAACTATTCGGTTGTCTCGCGAAGCGTTGATTGGTGAGGTGACGCCAGACTTTTATGCCAATTCGGAGGATAGATTGCCCTTCCTCAACGCCATTCGCCAGAACGGGTTTGTACATAATTATGAGATCAAACTAAAACGAGCCGATGGCGATCTGTTCTGGTCTCTGGTTTCGGCCCGAATCATTAATTATCAGGGCGTGCCAGCTATTTTGACCTCGCTGATCGACATCAATGATCGCAAGCAAATAGAAGAAGACATCCGTGAACGGGAAACGTTGATGCGCACGATTATTGATTCAACACCCGACTGGATTTTTGTGAAGGATGTTGATCACCGTTACCGAATGGTGAATCAAAGTTATGCCAATTCGTTCCACATAACCCCAGATGATTTTATCGGTAAAAACGACCTGGAGATTGGTTTCCCTGAAGAGATTGTGAAGGGCAGCCCCGAAAAGGGTATTCGTGGTTTCTGGGCTGATGATCGTGAAATCATGGAAAGCGGCGAGCTAAAGGTTATCCCCGAGGAACCAGCAGTGGTTGATGGTGAAGACCGCTTTCTTAATACGATTAAAGCTCCTTTGAAAGATGCTGCCGGTCGGGTGAGTGGTATTGTGGGTTTTGTCCATGACATTACAGACCGAAAACAAATTGAAAAGGCGTTGCAAAAAGAGCAAGAACGGGTGCAAAACATTTTGGAATCCATTAGTGTCCCACTCGTCATCTCCAAAATAGTTGATGGTACAGTTGACTATGTCAACGAACCCCTGGCCGAGATTATTCGAGTGCCGCGTCACGAGCTGATGGGACAGGTTACGCCCGATTTTTACCATAACCC
>QQUD01000912.1 GCA_008501785.1 Chloroflexota bacterium | reverse complement strand
ACGAATGATGAAAGCAGCAAAACTTACACAAACAACATCCTTGCACCTTGCCCCCTGCACCTTGCCTCCTTTCTCACCCCTCGTCTTATGTCGCCCGGCACAGCGACCGGGGTTGTCCGGTTGGTATCGCAGACCTGAGCGTTGGCTGTGTCGGGGGATATGTCGGGTTTGTTTTAGTTTGTAATGAGATTAGAGTTTTGATTTGACAACGGAGATGACAACGAATGAAAAGAATCAACGAATAAGATTCATTCGTTGATTCCTAAAATTCGCTGTCATCTCCACCTAAAATAAAAAAAATAATTCGATTCAATACTCTCAACGATGTATTTCTATAGACGAGGATAACATGAACACGAATAAAACTAACGGCCGTTACCACCCCAAATCCATCGAACCCAAATGGCGGCAGTATTGGCAAGACATCGACCTGTATGGAACAGGCAATGACCGTGATAAACCTGATTACTACATTTTGGATTACTTCCCGTATCCGTCTGGGGAAGGGCTGTCGATAGGACATGGGCGTAACTATGTGCCAACTTGTGTCAGTGCGCGTTTTCACCGGATGCGTGGGTACAACGTGCTGCATCCGATGGGGTGGGATTCGTTTGGACTGCCTGCTGAGAATTATGCGGTGAAGCATCACATTCACCCCCGTGAAAGCACGAAGCTGTTTTGCGACACGTACAAGCGGCAAATGAAGCTGCTGGAATGCTCCTACGACTGGTCGCGGGAAATCAATTCAACTGACCCAGATTATTATCGCTGGACGCAGTGGTTTTTTCTGCTGCTGCACGAGCGTGGGCTGGCATATCGGGCGACGGGCAGCCAATGGTGGTGTCCCAACTGCCAGACGATTTTGGCGAATGAGCAGGTGGAAAATGGGCTGTGCTGGCGCTGTGATGGCGAAGTTGAGAAAAAGGACCTGACGCAATGGTTTTTCAAAATCACCGATTACGCAGATCGCTTGATTGCGGACCTGGATACGATTAATTGGCCGGAGTCGATAAAGACGATGCAGCGGAATTGGATTGGGCGTTCGGAAGGGGCGGAGGTGGTCTTTAAAGTGGAGAAACCGGGTTTTTCTGAAAAACTCGGTTTCTGGGAGATACCCGTTTTTACGACACGCCCTGATACGCTGTTTGGTGTAACGTTTTTGGTGTTGGCTCCTGAGCATCCGCTGGTGGGTGAGATTGTGACGGAGACGTGGCGGGTTCCCGTTTCTCGCTACACTCAACAAGCTAAACGTAAAACCGAAATCGACCGTGCTTCTACTGACAAAGTCAAAACGGGCGTCTTCACTGGCGCATATGCCGTGCGTCCGGTTTCTGGTGAGCGTATTCCGATTTGGGTGGCGGACTATGTGATGATGGGGTATGGCACGGGCGCGGTGATGGGTGTGCCCGGTCACGACGAGCGGGATTTTGCATTTACTCAGACATATGGCCTACCAGTTGTGGAAGTGATTACGCCGGACGGGAAACCACAAGGTGTTAGTAATTGCTTCAGCGATTACGGCGTGCTGATCAATTCTGGCGAATACAGCGGCATGACATCGCAAGCAGCAATTGAGCGCATCACGGCCGATTTGAAGGCGCGAAGCGCAGGACAGCCGCAAGTGACGTACAAACTGCGTGACTGGCTGATTTCACGCCAGCGCTACTGGGGTGCGCCGATTCCGATGATTCATTGTGAGGTGTGTGGTCCGGTGCCAGTTCCTAAAGAAGATCTGCCGGTGCTGCTGCCTGATATGGATGATTTTGCGCCTGCGGGTGACGGCCGTTCTCCACTATCCCGCATCGACGACTGGGTGAACACAACTTGCCCACAATGTGGCAAACCGGCCAAGCGCGAAACAGACACGATGGACGGTTTTGCCTGTTCGTCGTGGTATTTTCTGCGGTTTGCCAATCCGTTTGATGGGAAACGGCCGTATTCCCCCAAAGCCGTGCGTCGCTGGCTGCCGGTAGACAGCTATGTCGGAGGTGCAGAACACGCCGTCATGCATCTGTTGTACGCACGTTTTTGGACAAAAGTGATGTTTGACGCCGGGATGATTGATTTCACCGAACCGTTTGCTCAACTGCGCAATCAGGGCATGCTGCTGTCACCCATCGATGGTCAGAAGATGTCTAAATCGAGGGGCAATGTGATTACACCAGATGAAATTATTGCCAAACACGGCACGGATGCGCTGCGCATGTACCTGCTGTTCCTGGGGCCATTTGACCAGGATGTGCTGTGGGATGATGCAGGCATCAAAGGCGTTACACGATTTTTGCATCGATATTGGCGGCTGGCAAATAGCACCATGTCTCTGGCAATATCTGGCAATCGCCCACTGCCAGTTGACGTGCCGTCATCTGATTTTGAACGAATGCGGCACAAAACAGTCAAACGCATCACAAATGATTTGGCTGATTTTCGGATGAATACGGCCGTTGCAGCGCTGATGGAGTACCTGAATTTCCTGGTTAATGCCTATGCAGAAGGTGTTTATCCACCACAATGGGCAGACGCGATGGAGGCGTTTGTGAAACTGCTGGCTCCAATTTGTCCGTTTATCGCGGAAGAGGTGTGGCAGAACGTGATGGGTCGGGATGGTTCGGTGCATCAGCAGACTTGGCCGACTTTTAATGAGGCGATGACGGTGGATGCGGAGGTTGAGGTGGTGGTGCAGGTAAACGGCCGTATTCGTGACCGAATCACAATCGCGGCTGACGAGGACGAGGTGGTGGTGCGGGAAACGGCCGTTTCCACCCCAACCATCCAGCGTATCCTCAACGGTCAGCCCATTCGAAAAATTATTGTTGTGCGTAATAAATTGGTGAATATTGTGGTTTAGAGGATTGGGATTGGGGGGTAGAGTTTAGGGTTCCCCCAATCTCCAACCCCCAATCCCCATTTATCTACGGAATACTGAGGTACGTTCCGGCGTAAATGTGGTGCAGATTATACAAGTTATTTGCTTGCGCCACCGCCCACGGGTTGACGCCATACCAGGCGCTAATGCTGCTCAGGTTTTCGCCATAAGAAACATAGTGCTGGTAGCGA
>QQUD01000765.1 GCA_008501785.1 Chloroflexota bacterium | reverse complement strand
TTCGCCGACTAGTACACTTACGCTTACTCTCCCGCTTCCACCAACAGCTACCGCTACACCTACCATATCGCCTTCCCAGCCACCTGCTGTAACCAATCCACTAATGAAGGTTGAAGAATTACAACATTTTGGCGGGCGTCGCTTGACTATATCGGAAGATGGGAATTTAATTGCAACAGCTTTGCTTACTAAGACTTTGGAATTCACTTCAACAATAAATACAATCCAAATCTTTGATTTAACTACACAAACATTGATACGGGAATTAGAAGTACCAAATGCCCCTGTTATAGGAACAAATGCTCTTGCTTTTTCACCAGACGGATCTTTCCTAGTGGCAGCCGGATTAGAAAATGCAGTTTTTGTTTGGGACATTAACACGGGGGAATTAGTTTACAAGTTTCCTTTTTGGAGTGTGATTTACGGAGTGAGTTTTTCAAGCGACAATAAACTATTAGCTGCAACTACACCAGGCGAAAGGGGAGGGGTAGTTGTTTGGGATTTAGCCAGTGGTGATTCAGTTGAATTTCCCGGTTCAATTCCTAGCATAGATGTTGCCTTTATTCCTAACTCAACAACTTTAGCTATTGCTTTGGCAAATAGACATCCTCAAATTTCTGGGGAGGGCATAATTATGCTGTGGAATATCCAAAGTGGAGAAACAGAAGTAATATTTACCGGACAGGTTGGAGAAGGAATCGCTGTTTCTCTTGATGGGAGTATTTTAGCGGCAAAAGTGGATGGGAATCTCAGATTGTGGGACTTACAAAAAAGCATAGAAATCGATGTGGATAACAAAGAAGCTGATTTTGGTTTGGTGCAAATTATATTTTCTAAGCAAGAAACCTTGGCCGTTTTGGACCCTGGAAATGATAACAGCCTGATTACAATTTGGAATACTGAGGGCAAGTTGCTTGCTCAACTCCAAGAAAAAGGAATACTAGATATTGCATTTGATCCTACTGGACATTTGTTCTTTAGTAAACCAGATGCTCCTATAACAATTTGGGGGAGAATTCCTTAATTGCGTGCATTAACTTAGAGGTTATTCGAGCTTCTTTTATCATTTCAATCGTGCTTTGGTAGGTGTTCTAACCGCGCTGTTTTTTCCCCTAGTCTACGACCACACCTGCACTTGCCCATATGGTGTCATATGAGTTGTTGTCCATGAATAGTTGGTGGTTTATCTGATTTTCTACTTTTGCGAGCGACTCCTACTTCTTTCTATACCTCTATGTCGAAGATAATTGTAGAGTGTCATTTTAGAAATAGAGAGCTGGTCACAGATTTCCTTTACCGAGAGTTCTCCTTCCTGGTAAAGTCTCTCAGCGATGATAGCCGTATGCTGTGCTTTTTGGGATAATCCTTTTGGTCGCCCACCTTTTCTGCCCCGTGCCCGGGCAGCCTCCAAGCCAGCTTTGGTTCTTTCGCGGATAATATCTCGCTCAAATTCTGCCAAGGCAGCAAACAAATGGAAGGTGAATTTACCATGTGATGTAGTGGTATCAATATGATCGTTTAGGCTTTGTAACCCAGCTCCTTTGTCTTGAATTTCATTGACCAAAGCCACCAGGTCTTTCAGGGAACGGGCCAATCGGTCTAGTTTCCAAACAACGATGACATCCCCTTCCCTGAGTTGTTCAATCATTTTCATCAATTGAGGGCGTTCTTTGTTCGCACCAGACATCTTCTCTTGATAGATTTGCTGGCATCCCTCCTTTTCCAACGCATCGATTTGCAAGGAAAGTTCTTGGTCTTTGGTGCTAACACGAGCATATCCAATTTTCATAGGAATTGTCTAATTAAACGGTCAAGCGTGAATATTTTATACTTTGAATTACTATACCAGTATTTTTGACGATATGGAAGGAGATGTTACAGGAGGGGGTGGAAAATATGAGGTGTTGGGAGGAGGGTATAGAAAAACGGCCGTTTTAATTGACCAATGGATAGGCCGTTGTTTACTGGAAATTGCCAAAAGGTGGGTGGGAAACGGCCGTTGATTAATCTGGTTCTCATAAACTGGTCCCGTATGACGCCATTGTTAATTACACCCGCATTTGTGGCTGATAACTACGCCCCTTTTTACAGCACAGTCATTCAATGTACGGATCGGGACGCGGCTTTCGTATTGGACGGCTTGCTTTACAATGAAAGCGACCTTGCTTTGGAGGAACATTACACCGACACACATGGCTATACGGAGATTAACTTTGCCGCTTTTGCCATGCTTGGTCGCCTCTTTGCGCCACGTATTCGTGGCTTGAAAAAGCAACGTATTTATCGCATTGATAAAGAAAAAGAATACGGTTCGCTAACACCCTTGGTTGATCGCTGGGATCGTACAATTCATCTGGATTGGATTTGTGAGCAATGGGATAGGATGGGGCAGTTTTATGCGTCGCTGGAAAGGGGGCATGTGACAGCTTCAACAGCCTTGAAGCGATTGGCATCCTATTCCGGCAAAAATCATTTCTATCGCGCCAATCGTGAATTAGGTCGTGTGTTCAAGACAGAATTCATCCTGAAATTTATGTCAGACCCGCTTGTACGCAAACGAGTTCGGCGTGGCTTATTGAAGGGCGAGGAGGTTAATGGTCTGGCGCGGCAGGTGGCTTATGGGAAACACGGTACAATCACAGCCCGTGATTTGCAGGCGCAGAAAAATACAGCCAGTTGTTTGACATTGATCATGGCGTGCATCATTTATTGGCAAGCGAAGGAGATAAACCGGGTCATTCTGGAACGCGATCCAGACGGTGCAGGAGTTGATTTGTCTTTGTTAGAGCACATCAGTCCCATTGGTTGGGAGAATATCATTCTGTATGGGGAATATGTTCTCAACCGAAATCTGATCGAATAGCCAGCAAAACTTTCAATGGGTATCTCCTGGATTCCTACCGTATATTTACGCACAAAAATGGGAGATACCCATAATTGGCGATTGTGTGTACTGTCACCGTTTGAGTTCATCCGTCTCTTCTTGCAGCATGTCCTGCCCAAAGGGTTTGTCAAGGTACGTTACTATGGCTTTTTTAGTCCCGGCCAGCGCCAACTCTTA
>QQUD01001073.1 GCA_008501785.1 Chloroflexota bacterium | reverse complement strand
CAGGGTTGGGCTTGGGAGCTGTGTTAACGGCCGTTACGCTGCTGCTCACAGTGATTGTTGCATGGCGCTGGCAGCCAGTCATTGCTCGTCAAACAAACGACCGCCGGGAACTGATTCCGGTTCCGGTTATTCGATGGGATTGGCAGCAGTTTGCAATGCGTTTGGAAACAGCAGTAAGCCGTCATTGGCGGCCCTGTTTGTTGGCAATCGTCTTTGTCGGGTTTGGGCTGAGGTTGTTTGGATTGGGTTTGCAGGAATTGCGGGGGGATGAGGCGTTTAGCTACCTGTTTGCGCGTGAGCCTGTGGCTGAGATTGTGCCGAATTTATTGTCTGAGGGTGATCCGCATTCGCCGCTGCACTATTTGCTGCTGCATGGCTGGATGCGGTTGGTGGGTGACAGTGAAGTGGCGCTGCGCTATTTGTCGCTGCTGCCTGGGGTGCTGCTGCTGCCGCTGTTGGCACAGTTGGGACGGCGCATCAGAGGCAGGTCGTTTGCGTTGACCGTCACTTTGCTGGTCGCCATTTCACAGTCGCTCGTGTGGATTAGCCAGGATGTGCGCAATCAATATACGCTGGACTTGTTTTTCATCGTTGCCGCCACACTACTACTGACCTGGCTGGTTGATGGGGGAAGAAATAGGACGCGGAAGAACTCGGATAAACGCAGATTTTTTATTTTTTCTTGGAAATGGGGGTGGGTGGGGTATGCAGTGCTGTGTGCGCTGGCGGTTTATAGTCATTATTCTGCGGTGTTTGCGCTTTTGGGTCATGGCGTTTTCATTTTAGCATATCCTCCTTACCGCAAGCGGTTCTGGGTCTGGGGCGGCGCGGGGCTGCTGGCAATGCTGCTATTTCTGCCCTGGGGAATGACCATACTAACAGGCAAGTTGGCGGCTGGGCATTTGAGCAATCCGGGGACGCCTGAATTGGCGAAATATTTAACGGCGGTAGGCATTGAAATGATGGCTGGATCGGCTGTGACGGGTGGATGGCTACGTTGGCTTTTCCTAGGTGGTGTTATGCTGAGTGTGGTTGGCGCGCGCCAGTTATGGCAAGAGCACAAAGGATGGGCTGGATTGCTGCTGACGTGGCTGTGGGCAATGCTGCTGTTTCTTTACCTGATTCAATTTAGTCGGGAAATTTTTAATTTGTATTATGTGACGATATCTGTGCCGGTATGGTGGTTGCTGATTGTGATTGGGGTACAGCAGTTGGGACGTTCAAGACGGGGATGGCAGTGGGGAACGGCCGTTTTCTCTATCATACTTTTCATCATCGTCTCTGGTGTTAGTTTACGCAATTATTACACGGATCCACAATTTAGCCGCAGTCGAGGCTACCGGCCGATGGCGGCTCATGTTGCGGAAGAAATGCAACCTGGGGATCTGTTTTTGGCCCATTTTCCTGATCCGTCTCTGGTTTATTATTTGCGGAATCTTGCGATTGATTACACGATGCAGCCATCTCATTATCAGCTACCGGCAGAGGAAACGAGGCAAGAATTGGCTGAATTAGCGGCTGATTATGACCGCATCTGGTTTGTTCCTGCGCCGGGGCCTGCCTGG
The DNA here is from genome assembly GCA_008501785.1 of Chloroflexota bacterium. The sequence goes on along the minus strand of QQUD01001073.1, from coordinate 1,497 downwards.
GATACCGAAAATGTCGTGCCTGCCTGGCTTGACACGCACACACTGCGCGAACAGGAAGCACACTATGACCAACTGCTGCTATCGGCGCATCTCCCAGACCATGCCATCGACGGGGTGACGCTTCCGATTGAGCGGCAGCTTGGCGACACAATACAACTGGAAAGTGTGTTTGTGATGGTGAATGGTAAGCCGGTTGATTTAGAACTGCCGTTTACGCCTTCTCCTGACTCGCAACTGGTTATCACATTATTATGGCAAACCTCTGCACCAATCGTGGTGCATTACACAGTTTTTGTGCAGGTGCTAGATGAAAATGGCATGTTGGTGGTCCAAGATGACAGCGTTCCGGCCAACGGTGTGCGCCCTACTGAAACGTGGCTGCCAAACGAAACGATTTTGGACACGCACACGTTGGTTTTACCGGCAGATCGTGTGAACTGGCAAGGGCAAATTATTGTGGGCATGTATGAAACTGAGACGGTGGAGCGGGTTTTGTTTGCTGGTGGGGGGGATATGGCCGTTATTGCAACCATTCAAGTACCATAACTTTATAATTTTGAGCAGCAATATATCCGTGTTCATCCTATCCATATGTTTTTAAATCATTGTGAAATCTGTATGTCAGCGATGTGTAAAGTTGGTGTGCCGTTTGTGAAGGGGATGGGTTCTTGGGTGGTGGAATCGTAGAGCAGCACATCAAGGGAGGCCGTACCTGGGGTGGCATTGGGATCGATTGTTAGATAATAGACATCTCTTAGTTTCCAACCGGGCTGCCACCAACTCGTGGGACGTGTGCCATTGCTGGGTTTGGTGTCAATTTGTGCCCATAACCATCCTGTTTCATCTGCAATTCGTACAGAGACTGTGCGTTCGCCAGGGGGTGTGGCGATAGCTTCCCAATACAACGTGACCCTGACGGTTTGCCCTGGCTGCATTTGGATTGTGCTTTCCAGCGTGTTGATAAAATAGCCTTTGGCATCGGCCGGTGCGATTTCGACGCGATCTAACAAAATGGCTTCGTCGGCCACCTGATTAATCGTATGGGCAGGCAATGGGTCTCCGCCATTGCGCATTAAAAAGATGCCATCTGCTTCAGCTTCAATAATCACCTCTGGATCAGCAATCAGATTGTTGATAGCGTCGTTGCGTTCAATTTCGTTCATTGGATACGATTTGAGGTATCGATCGAGCAGGTAGTAATCAACCGGGGGCGCATTTCGCGGAATCCAGGGATACAAATACAAAATGTCGCGCTGGAAAGTGTGCGGCGTGTAGGCACTGGTTACGGCCGCACTGGCATCTGAGGGCAGCATTTCGACGAATTCAGCCGCCAGTTTATGGTGCTCGATGATTTCATATCGAATCGGGATGAATTTCTTACCGAGCGGCAGTGGACTTTCTTGGCGGAAGGTGAAGAGGGTGAAGAAGAGTAAAACGGCCGTTCCCGCCCACGCCACTTTTTTGTCACGATCTCGCAGCCAGACAGCGATTGCCGCA
>QQUD01000816.1 GCA_008501785.1 Chloroflexota bacterium | reverse complement strand
CTGATGGCGATTGGGTTGGATTATCGGTTGGGTGTGATGGATGGGGAAACGTCCGTTCTTGCTTACCAAAGGCTGCTACCCACGTTAGCAGATGAAAGTGAACGGGCGGCGGTGCATTACGAAATTTGGTTGTTAGATGGTAGTCAAGATGCGAATTGGGAAACGGCCGTTCGTCTTTACAGTCAACTTTATAGTCAATCCCCACAATACGAATTCAGGCAGCGTTACCAAACATTAACCGGTAACGATTTACCCGCCCCTCCTCCACTACCTACACCAGATATTGTTGTTGAGACAGATGAAAATTTACTTGTTTTATTACAAAGAGTTGGCGTCTTAATTTGAGATGTCTCGTGCGTTAGATGAAACCCAGGTACCCCACTTTAACGGCCGTTTCAGCTTATTCAAATGAGAAAGGGGAATATTACCATCGTGTTGTAAACGCCCTACCACGATTCCTGGCGCGATTCCTATTTGATCTGCAAAATTTGAAACAGCATCGTAGCTGAAATATTTTCTTTCGGTAGTAAATCGGATTAACTTTGCAGGTGGAATCAAGAAATCGGATGCGAACTTATCGGCTGCTAACTCATCCCCGTTGACATCTTCAGGTCGTTTGTCTGGTTCCAAGAACAGCTTTTTCTTGCTGTGCTTTAAAATGTGGCCAGCCTCATGAAAAAAACTGAACCAGAGTTGATCATCACGCTTATAGCGCAAGCTGAGCTGCAAAATTGCTTTGTTTTTGGACAACCATCGAGTTGCCCCGCTGACACCGGTATTGGGAAAAGCTGGAACCAACACAACGGCTACCCCGGCCGCTGCACATTGCTGCACCACATCTGACCAGATTGTTTCTACTGGCTGTCTGGTCATTGCCCGTATGTCATGTAACGTTTGCTGGAATTGCTTCTTGTCGTATGGAGCACAATCAATGGCGTGTGCGTCTAGTTCGCCTTTGCGCAGCCATGCAGTAACGGCACCTTGTAAAATCGGCCGTGCCTGTGATTGTCGGAAACGCACATCTTGACCATCATAAACAACGTTCCATTGCTTCACGGATGCCACCCCATAAAAACGCAGCACTTCCTTCAGTTGCTCATATTTTTCAGCCTTTTTCGCAATCCATCCCCATTTGCACATCTGCTTGACGGGAATATGGGCTGTTTCGAGCCAATCTGTTTGGTTTTCAAGCTGTTCTTCTTCCGCAATGCGAGCTTTTGCTTCCTGGTACTGCTGCTCTCGATTGAGCCAAAAAGAAGCAGGTACGCCCAACACCAGTGCTAATTGCAGAGCGGTTTCGGCCGTAATCGCAGTTTTTCCCTGAATGATTTCATTGATGGTTTTTTTAGGTCGTCCCATGCGGTTTGCTAATTCAGCTTGAGACATGCCAATTGTTTCCAATGTTTCTAATAATGTTTCACCAGGAATGGACACATAATCGGGACGGAATTGGTTTTTGATTTTATTCATGGGTATCAATATTCACGTCTAAAATGCAAATGGCAGTGACTTTGGTTTTATCAATGCCACCGTCAGCTAACAGTGGAAGTGGTTCGTTTGCCGGTTCAAAAAGGATTCGATATGGATAATCGGTGTCAACAGTAAATTTGCCTTTGTGATTCCCCTTTAACTCATGGCATCGTGGGGGAGGTAAATGGGTAATAACTTCTAAAGTTTCGGCCGCATGTAAATCAATTAAACGCTGTTGAATTTTCTTGGCTTTTTTCACCCCATATTTTTTTCTCAAGGCGTTTGCAGAATTACACACCTTTTGAAGCTTCGTAGAATTAAACGTTATGTCCATTATAACACATCTTTTGATTTTTGTTAACCCCTCTCGTTAACAAAATAAATTATCGCACAAAGGGTTGCATTTATCAACCTGAGTTTAAATGTCAAATGTGATTTGAAACCTTTTCTGACACGAGAGCAACTTTAAATGTTAAATCATATTTACAAATTAGATGACCAGTTTTGGGTTGGCTATCTTGTTTTTGTGTTTTCTTCGGTAGCTAAAAACAGACCAGCATACTTCTTAATTTGTAAATGCGTAAACTTATAAACCTCCCTTGAATGCTTTATCCAAGATAGAAGGCAATAAAGCATCTAGCTCAGATTGAGTAAAGGTTTGTAAATTGTTTAGTGCGTCAATTTTTGAACTGATAACATCTAGTTGTTCAACTATCTCTTTCTGAGTTTTCAATGATGGCACTATTAAAATGAATTTTCGAAGGGCTTTAATATTCAAATGTGGTGAAGCAGAACCTTTAAGACGGCTCAAAATTTGGTCATGATAAACCATTGGTGATAACAATTGATATAACAAAAATCGGGGAAAAATAATTGTTTGGTCTGGTCGGAGCATCATGACTCGTTGTCCCAAGCTAAATTTCTGATTATTGAGTACAATCCCGGCTTTTCCTACACCACCACCCTCTCGCACAAAAATAATATCATCCTTTTGTGGTTCACCGCGTCTGGTTCGTCGTTGATACTCTTCCTCATCTGTCTTACGTGCGTTCGTTAAATCAAGCGTTCCCCAACCTACATCTGGCGAACGAAGTGTTGGAATGCCTTCATCAGAATAACGAGGGTTTGAATGCAAGCAATCGATAATTGATATGCACGTGTCTTCAAGCGTCATTTCGTGGCGATCTTTTATCGAACTTAGAAATTCAGTAGTAGCGGAACCCATCAAAGCTGCTGTCTCCACAACGGCCGTTTCCCTCAACCCCCTCGCCTCTTCCACTTTCCCCGTCAACATCTCAATCCGCGCCACAATCGCTTTGATATGTTCAAGATAAGATGGCAAAATAATTGATCGAAAATCTTCCTTAGTACGAACGGCGTCAAGAAAATCAGCAACTACTTTCTGGTGTTCTATTGGAGCAGCAGGCAAACGGAAGTTTTGAATTTGCCGCTTTGTCAAAGCTTGTCTTGTAGCTCCCTTTTGAATTTCTTCGATCAGTTCTTGAGTTTGTCTAGCATTTAGCCAATACATTAAAAACCTAGATTCGAGTAAATCCTGTTTGGGACGGATGATGCTTACATGCTGATTTACATT
>QQUD01000355.1 GCA_008501785.1 Chloroflexota bacterium | reverse complement strand
TGAAGCAGGCAAGCTGGAACTGGAAAAGCATATGTTTGACCTGCGCCAAAGCGTGGAAGATGCGCTGGACTTGCTTTCGCCGAAAGCGGTGGGTAAGGGACTAGAGTTAGGATATAGCGTCGAGATGAAGATACCATCCCAGTTTATAGGGGATGCGACCCGTATCCGTCAGGTTTTAGTTAATTTGATAGGGAATGCGGTCAAGTTTACGGAAACAGGTGAAGTGGTGGTGTATGTGAAAGGGAAGGCGGTGGAAAACGGCCGTTACCAACTCCACATCGCCGTCAAAGATACTGGCATCGGCATTCCGCAAGACCGCATGCACCGGCTGTTCCAATCCTTTAGCCAAGTTGATAGCTCCACTACCCGCAAATTCGGTGGCACCGGGCTGGGATTAGCCATTAGTAAACGGCTGGCAGAGCTAATGGGTGGCCGCATGTGGGCAGAAAGTGAAATGGGCAAAGGTTCGACGTTTCATTTTACAGTGATGGGAACGGCCGTTGCGGATCAACACCCACAATATTTACAGAGAGAACAGCCTGTACTGACAGGCAAACGGGTCTTGATTGTAGACGACAACGCCACCAATCGGCTCATCGTCTCGCGTCAGGTTGCCGCCTGGGGAATGACGTCAATGGAAACTGTATCTGCCCCGGACGCTCTTGATTTACTCAAGAAAGGTGAGCAGTTTGATTTGGCCCTGGTCGATATGCAAATGCCGGAAATGAGTGGATTAGACCTGGCTCACGCAATACGACGGCAGTATCCAAATAAGCGGATGCCGCTGCTGCTGTTGACCTCGCTGTCCCAGCGAGATGCCGCCATGCGCGGGACGTTTGATGAGATTCTGACCAAACCAGTTAAACCTTCACAACTGTACGATGTGCTGTTAGATGCTTTGGCCAAAGAAACATCCACTCATCGCAAGGTACGTAAGACGCAATCATCAGGCATTGTACCGATTGCCCAGCCATTGCATATCTTGTTGACTGAAGATAACCGTATCAACCAACAGGTGGGGCTGCGCATGTTAGAAAAGCTGAACTGTCGCGCTGATGTGGCGGCCAACGGATTGGAAGCGTTGGAGGCTGTAACACGGCAATCATATGACATTGTATTAATGGATATTCAGATGCCGGAAATGGATGGGGTGGAGGCGACGCAGGCGATAATGAAGCGGTTTGGGGAAGGGGAACGGCCGTATATCATTGCCATGACCGCGAATGCCCTCAACGGCGACAGAGAAGCTTATCTGGATGCAGGCATGAACGACTATTTGAGCAAGCCCGTCAAACTGCAATCGCTTCATCGTGTGCTGCAAAAAGCAGTTTACATTATCAACAAACGCAAAACCGGATAATCGCATGACCCAGATTAAAGAACTGAAAAATCAGTTGCAAAACGCACCCCGTTCAGAGAAGCCAGCTATTCTTAATAAATTGGCATACATATTAAGACGTAATGCCCCTGAGGAATCCCGTGCCTATGCCCAGGAAGTGATTGCAATTGCAGCAGCCAATGGTGGTTTCGTAAAGGAAGATGCCATCGCCCGTAGATCGATTAGTTTTACCTATCACGTGCAAGGCAATCAATCAGCCGCATTACCGTGGGCAAAAGAAGCCCTCCAGCTGATGGAAGACAACAATTTTACAGATGAGCTTGTGACAAGCATTTCAGGTCTGGCAGTCATTTTTATTGAAATTGGTGATTATCCACAAGCGTTAACTTACTTTATGGAAGCATTGGCAATAGGTGAGGAGGTTGGGGACGAAGATGGGACGGCTTTAGTCAATTACAATATGAGCTACCTGTATCGGGTGATGAAAGAGTGGGAATTGGCTATTGTTCATATTCTAAAAGTCTTGCCCAGGTGGGAAGTAATCAACCATCTAGGGCTGCCCTATGCATACAATGGTTTGAGTGAAGTTTATTTAGAGCTAGGGAATGCGGTTAACGGCCGTTTATACGCAGAAAAAAGCATACAAATCACACAAAAGACAGATGATTTCCACAGCCTAGCTTTGGCCTATTTACATTTAGGCGAATCTTTACGCCAACAGGGCAAATTGGATGAGGCATTGGCAGTAAGCTTACAAGGAGTCAAAATCGAAGAGAGGCTCAAGGCAAATTTAGGTGTCATTGTCCATTACTTGACGATTGGCAAACTTTATATCCAAATGGACCAATTTTCAGAAGCAACATACTATTTGCATAAGGCCCTTGACACAGCCAAACTGCTAGATGAACTCCCGGAAATGATGAACTGCTACGAGGCATTTATAAACCTCTACGAAACGCAGGAAGATTTTAAAAATGCCTTGAAATATTATCGGCAGTATACGACCACCAAAGACGAGCTATTCAACGAAAAAAAACAACTCCAACTCACCGAAATGCAGACTCGTTTCGATTCCGAGCGCAAAGAAAAAGAAACCGAAATTTATCAGCTGCGCAATGTCGAATTGGAACAAGAAATCAATCAACGCCGCCAAGCCGAAATTAAAGCGCTGCGTCAATTTAAATATTATCAGGCGCTGTTACAAAATATTCCGATTGCGGCGATTACGTTTGATTTAAACGGCCGTATTGAAAATTGTAACACCGCCTTCGAAAAAGTTTTCGGATTTACAGAAAAAGATATTGCTGGGTTAAAACTGGTTCAATTATTTAGTTCTAAATATTCCGAAGACATACATGAAAATATGAATCAGTTGTTAAACAACCATTCTTTATGCACGATCACGCGTCGGCCACATGCGGATGGCACGCCGATCGATGTCGAATTATATGCTGTGCCAATCGTCGTGTCTGGTGAGCAAACAGGCGTTTTAGCTCTATACCACGATATTCGAGAGCGTATTGCTGCTGAAGCGACGCTGCGGCAGGCAAAACAGGACGCCGAACAGGCAACCCGGGCCAAATCAGAATTTTTAGCCAACATGAGCCACGAAATCCGCACCCCCCTTAACGGTATCATTGGGGTTGCGGGATTGTTACTCGAAACGTCGTTAAAAAAAGAACAACAAGAATACAGTCAAATCATTCAATCCAGTGGTGATGCACTG
>QQUD01000994.1 GCA_008501785.1 Chloroflexota bacterium | reverse complement strand
GAGCTACCGTTGGATCAAACGAACTACGCACAATAATAGCTAAATCCTCTTCAGATGAGAGCCACGAGCCACCACGAATCGCCTTAAACTCACCATCTGGTGGTCCCAGCGGGTTTGTGTCAGTGGAAGACTCGTAATAATCTCGATCATACCAATCACTCATCCACTCCATCACATTGCCAGACATATCGTAGAGGCCGAGAGGAGAACGGCCGTCACCATAATCCCCCACCGGTGCCGTATCCTGATGCCCATCATCAAAGCGCGTATCCCGTCGCTCCAACGAGCAGTTGCTGTCACAATAATTCAACTTGGTCCCGTCAAACGCATCCCCCCACGGATAACGCAAAACAATCGCCTGGTCTGGATCAAAAACGGCCGCTTTCTCCCACTCCGCTTCCGATGGCAGCCGCGCATTTCGCCAATCACAAAACGTCTCCGCGTCAAACCAATTCACAAAAATAACCGGGTAATCATCAAATGAATCCGTCCCGTAGTAAGCCGGATGGTAGGTTGCTGTGCGCCGCGCCGGTTCCGTGCATACGCCAGCCGCCACACACATCGCATATTGCGCATTCGTTACTTCCGTTTCATCAATAAAATAAGCATCCATCTTCACTAAATGGGATGGACCTTCATTTGCTTCCCCTTCATCTGTGCCCATCCGAAAAATACCGGGTGGCACAAAAATCATGCGGCTGCCCGTTTCTGTGATGAATGGCTCAGGTGTTGGTGTTGGCGCTTCAGTTGGCACGGGGATTGGCGTTGGCGTTGGGGCCAATGCGGTTGCCGCTTCCACGACGGCCGAAATAAACGTGGCGGTTGCTTCAGGACCACTGTCTTCAGCTTCTCCAGGCAAGTTAAACACAATCGAAACAATGCCGATCCCCACGACTAAAACCAGCAAGGCCAACAGCGCCCAAATAGTGCGCTGCTCAATTTGTCGCCTCGTTTTAGGTGTGAATCGTGGTGGGGCTGCCTGCCCGAAACTGGGCGTGGTTGTGCGTCGGATCGGCTCAACAGAGGTGGGTTGGGTGCCAAACGGCCGTTCCAACGCCTTCGCAAAATCCATAACCCCTTCATATCTCGCATCCGACCGCAGCGACATCGCCCGCCCTGCCACCAACGACAGATATGGCTCAGTATCAGGGTTAACTTCTCGTGCAGGCGTCAAATCCGACAAACCACTCTCGCGGCTAAGTGAATTAGGCGGTACCTCACCAGTAAGCATCGCATACAGCGTCGCACCCATGCTGTAAATATCTGCCGCTGGCCCTACATCAATCTGCGATTGCTGCTCTGGCGAGCCATAACCACTCGTCCGCGGCCGCACCCCAATCCCAGGCAAGCCAATATTCACCAAAAACAATTCCCCCATGGGAGTCATTCGCATATTGGCCGGTTTCAAGTTGAGATGCAAAACACCCTTTTCATGCAAATATGCCAACGGGACACAAACCGCTTGCAGCCAAGCAACAATCAAGTCTGTGGGCAGCTTGCCATACTGATGCAATACACTTTGCAAATCAACCCCAGGCACATATTCACTCACCAGATATTGACCAACCCCTTCCATTGCAAAATGGTCCAATACTTTGGGAAGTTGTGGATGGGACAAATTACTTAAACGGCGTGCTTCCTGCCGAAAGCGTTTTTGAATCTCTAGCGAATCGTCCAGATATTCTTTGACAGCAACTTCTAAATTGGCCATCATATCCCAGGCATGATAAACAGCACCATAACTCCCTTTAGCAATCAGGCTAATAATCCGATACCGTTTGTTGAGAATCTCTCCAGGTAGAATGGGCATAATATATTTCCAAATAATTCCAAATAAATATTCGAGAACTGAGTTTACCCAATTCTGTATGATTATAAAATATATCAAAAAACTCTTATGTTTTTACGCGCAAACATTTGACATAATGGAAAATTTTTGCGCCTATTTTTTGTTGATTTAGTACTAAATCTTTGTTTGACAGCCCTACCCCCTTATGGTATCATCCCCTCGATCCGTGCTTACATAATATAAAATTCCCCAACTGCACGGTTAAGGAGATTCCGGATGAGATCACGTACCGAAATGATGGTTGACCGCCTCAAGGATTTGCAGGCTGGCACCCCGGATATTGAAGCATCAGCAGTTGTCAGCGTTGATGGGTTAATTATGGCCTCCTCTCTTCCAGCAGGGGTAGACGAAGATCGTATTTCGGCTATGTCGGCAGCAATGCTGTCTTTAGGTGATCGAATTGCCAGCGAATTGGCACGCGGCACACTCGAACAGGTCCACATTCGTGGTACAGATGGGATCATTGTTCTGAAAGCTATTGGGGAAGACGCTGTACTCACAGTGTTGGCCCGTGCACAGGCCAAATTAGGCCTTATTTTCCTCGATATGGGACGCGCAGCCGAAGATTTGGAGCGACTGCTATAAACATATGGTTCGAATAAAGAGGCGAATCGAAACAGATTCGCAATACCCCAAGAAGTAAACCCAGGTGGGGCATGTCACCCAAGAGACATGCCCCACCTTTTTTGTTGGAAACTGTTTTAAGTGTTTCGCTTCAAGCTACTATCTAACAACAAATTATCTGGCGAAACAGTAGGAGATTATGGGATTTTATCATGACAAAATATATTTTTTTTACAGGTGGTGTTGTTAGTTCTGTAGGAAAAGGTGTGACAGCAGCTGCTTTAGGTCGTCTTCTAAAATCTAGAGGATTATCAGTTGCTGTCCAAAAATTAGACCCTTATATCAACGTAGACCCAGGCACAATGTCCCCTTACCAACATGGTGAAGTGTTTGTTACCGAAGATGGCGCAGAAACAGATTTGGATCTGGGACATTATGAGCGATTTATTGACATTAACGCGAGTCAGCTCTCAAACGTGACAACAGGGCGCGTCTATGCAGAAGTGATTGCCCGCGAACGGCGTGGCGATTATTTGGGTGGCACCATTCAAGTCATTCCACACATTACAAACGAAATTAAGCGCACCATTCGACTGGTAGCTGAAAAAAGTCAGGCTGATGTGGTGCTGGTAGAGGTTGGGGGTACGGTTGG